>JAVBRH010000230.1:0-5305 GCA_031548225.1 Apibacter sp. | reverse complement strand
AAGAGTCAAACAGCCAACGGAAAATCGAGGGCAGTATTCATGTATAGCTACACCTCCTCTGTCTCCATGAATACCCTCTATCCCATTTAGAGCGTCTGCTGATTTATCAGAGCTGTCTACAATATACACTTCATATTTTTGCCCAGGTATTTTTTTCTTTAGGTAATATTCCCCTGGTGGAATTTCGTTATTATTCCCGTATCGTTTACTAGAATGTTTAAAAATCTTTCCTGAACTTGAGATAGATTGATGCGCATCTCTACTTAAATAAGTAATATAATCAGGCTCAGGCAGGGAATCTTCCTTTTTTAAATTCTTATATCTATCATAACTCATATTGCAATATACAGAGGTTTTATACAATACCCATGTTAGATGTTTATATGCAGGATAAGGATCTTTTTCTGTTTTCTTATCTGTTCCTGAGACAATAATAACAGTTCCTATTAAATCTTCCTCACTAACTTCAACAACTTTAACCTCTTCTTTGTCTTTAATGGTAGCTGTAAGTTTTATTCCCCTTCGCTTGTTACCATCTTCAAAGTCTTGAAAAGTATCTTTCTTTTGTGGTGGTTGTAGCCATTCTGGCGGTGGGCCTATTTTCTTTATTACAACCACTTTTCCCTGCCCTTTTTGCCCCAAGTCTCCTGTTCCTTCTGACATAACGATTATATTTTATCTAAATTACTGGTATTTTTTTATTCTGGTAAAAAACTATATCCTTTTTTTATCCGTTCTTCCAAATCTGCCCTTTTTCCTTGTAATTCCTGCTCTTTTTTACCCCACTGTGCTTGAGTGTATTCGTTTTTTCCCTCGGATTCATCTGATTTTTTTCTTTCTTTATCTTCTAAAACCACTTGTTCTTCCAATCTTACATAGCCGTCTTTATCTACCGTTCCTGTTAAAGTCACTATATCATCATCTTTTCCATCCTAGATATTTTCTTCAATTTTAAGGGTAAGTATTTCTCCTTCTTCACAATTTCTTGTTTTGACCAACACATGAAACCTGCCTTTTGAGGGAATCTTATCCATTTCCTTTTCAAAATTCTCATCCATTACAATGATTTCTGTAATTGCAGGCTCTTTGGTGTATTTAAACTCTCCGCTTTCTGCCAGCCTTCCCATAGTCGGGGCTTTGTAGTCCAGTTGATTGGTGGCAGTAAATAGAGCATCTGTTCCATGTACATGAGCCTGGCCCAATGCCCCCATATGAGCGTTTCCCTGGGTGTAGGTGATTAATTTTCGCTTTCCATACGCATCCAGAGTGTTTTGTGCCTCAATTTGTATATTGCTGTTACTGTAAATCTGGGTTTTTCCCATGCTGTTCTGGGTTATCTCATTGTTAGCCGTGGTTTTGATGTCCCTTCCTGCCTTGGTAGTGATGGTTTCCTCTATCTCAATATTCAGGTTCTTGGCTTTAAAATTAAGGGTTTCCAAAGCCTCAAGGTTTAAGTTATTGTCCTTGGTACTCACATGAACGCTGTTCCCGTTCTTATCCTTTATCGTAATTCCCATGCTCTCCTTCCTCTCGTCAAACTCAATCAAATGCCCCTCATTCGTATGAATGGCTTTAAGCTGGTTGTTGGAATCATAATACCCGCTCTTTTGCTTTCCATTATACAGAGTTCCCATTACAAAGGGCTTTTCCATATTGTCGGATTCAAAGTCCACCATAATTTCCTCTCCTACCTCTGGAAGAAAATAAAAGCCTTTGCCTGGCCCTGCATAAGGAAATACCATCCGTATCCACGGGCTTTGCTGATGAGTGGCTTTCTGCCAGTCAAACTGAACTCTAATCCTTCCTATTCCTTTAGGGTCATTGTTATCGGTCACTATCGCCTTTTGCTTTTCTGCCCTGGGATACGCCTGTTCATTATAATAAGGAGGAATCCATTGCTCATGAGGAATTCCTTTCAAGACATTGTAATAACCCTCCCCCGATTCAAAATGGTGTTCTATCTCTGTAATGAGGTATCTTTCCATTGGAGAAATCCCGCTTTTAAACATCTTGCTTTCAGGAGTCCATTCCGCTAATTTGATAATATCCCCGATATTCAGGTTGGGATTGCGGGTTTTTGCTTCCAGAAAAAGCACATTCTGCCTGTGAAGGCTCTGCCTTTGCACTGTTTCATAAAGCTCCTTATTTCCTGTTTCCAGAAGGGACTGATTATAATAGGTTTCGGGATGGCTGGGATACATAGCCTGGGAAGTCTCTACTGCATACTGCTGGAAATGGTTGGACAGCGAGGGTTTTTGAAGTCGGGCGGTGGTTGACTGTGCGGGTTCCCCTGTCAGGGAATGATAACCCAGATAGGAAAAGTTTTGAGGCTGGGTCTGTATACGAAGCTCATAACTCTCCATATCCTCACAATCCAGAAGTTCCACTGTTTTACCCCCATAGCCTCCAAAAACCAAGGTTTCCCCATTCCAGTAGAGCCACTCCCCATAAAGCTGGGCCAGCCTTTTCAAATATTCGTATTTAGTTTCCCTGTAGATAACCGAATAAGGAATCCTTTCCTTGTATTTAGGTTTAGCCAATAAATTAAAAAGGTCGGAAGGATAGCCCTGGCAAATTTGCTGGGCTATTTCTTCCAGGTTTTTTTGTTCAAAGCTGTCGAATATCCAGCCATCTTCCAAAAGTATATCCGGGGAAGCCCCCTCAATGACCAGATAACTCTCCTGTCTTTCCTTTTTCCTTCTTACCTGGGTAATAAGCCCTGTAAAGGTAAAGGTGGTCTGGTTAAACTGCTTGAAGAAAATGGATATTCTCTTATTTATCAACTCTCGGGAGTTTGTAAAAGGAAAATCAGAAGAAGAATCAAATTCATCTGTACTGCAATGGACTTCAAAGGTGGAATGTTCCAGTGTCCTTTGGTTAAGCTTGATTTTAAAAGCCCCTCCCTTCTGGAATATATCTTTCCCGTCTATCTGGACAAAAGCCCCTGTAATGTGACTGGCTCCGTCTGCATAAGATGAATAGGTGGCAAGGGAAGTGTCTTTTTTTAATTCATTACTCCAGGAGAAAGGAAGTTTCCCCCAATTTTTATCGGTATCCATAAAATAGGTAATTAATAATTAAAAATTTATCCGGCTAAGATAAAATAATTTTTTGTTTTTTATGCATGACATTTATCACTTGTTATGCTAATTAAACAACTTTAACTAAAAATATCATTTGTTTTTAATATAACTAATCCAAATTTTATTACATTTAAAAGACGAACAATGAAGCCCTCCCCGCCCCAAAGGGAGAAGCCCTCCTTCGGAGGGTTGGGAGGATAATAATCCGATTCAGATTAATTGAATCATAATAAAACCCTATTTTTGCAGTTTAAATAGAAAATTATACTATAAATGAAGGACAAACTAGCATTAGTTTTAGGTTTTATACTCAGCATATCGTTATTACTGTCCTGTCAAAAAGACAAAAAGAACGATCCTAACTATATAAAAGTCGGGGTGCAGTCAGGACCAGAATATGTAGTAGCACAGACAGCTCAAAAAGTGGCTCAGGAAAAATACGGGTTGAAAGTGGAATTAATCCAGTTCAATGATTACGTGCTTCCCAATACGGCGCTCAATGACGGAGATACTGATGTAAATGTGTTTCAGCACAAACCTTTTTTAGACGACCAGGTAAAACAAAGAGGATATAAACTGGTTTCCGTAGCCAATACTTTTATTTATCCTTTAGCCGGATATTCAAAAAAAATCGGGAATTTACAGGATTTGAAAAACGGAAGTACCATTGCCATCCCTAATGATGCCACCAACGGAGGCCGTGCCTTGCTTTTACTGCAAAAACAACGACTGATTAAACTCAGAGATACCACCAGTCTTACTCCCAAAATAACCGATATAACGGGAAATTCGAAAAATTTGAAAATTATAGAAATGGAAGCTCCCCAGCTTCCCAGAATACTGGATGATAAAGAAGTAACCATTGCCATCATAAATAATACCTTTGCTTCCAAAGCCGGGCTAATTCTAAAAGATGCCTTATTTTCAGAAGACAAAAACTCTCCCTATGCAAACATCATAGCGGCAAGAGAAGATAATAAAAACGCCGAAAATGTTAAAAAATTCATTCAGGCCTATCAATCGGAAGAGACTGCTCAGACTGCTGAGAAGGAATTTAAAGGCGGAGCTATTAAAAGTTGGTAAATATATAGATCACTTTTAAAATGAAAACTTTTTTCAAATGGATAAAACGGATACTCATTGGGCTATTTCTGCTCTCTGTAGTTGTAACCGTGATATATAAATGGGTTCCGGTTCCTGCGACTGAATTAATGCTGAAAAGGTATCTGGTAAACGGAAGTTCCATTGAAAAAGAGTGGGTGCCCATTGATAAAATTGCCAATTCCATGCAATTAGCCGTTGTTTCCAGTGAAGATCAGAATTTTCTCACCCATCACGGATTCGACTTTGAAGCCATCCAAAAAGTACTGGAGCAGGAAGATGTCAGCAAAATGCGGGGAGCAAGCACCATTTCACAGCAAACAGCTAAAAATGTTTTTCTATGGGACGGAAGAAACTTTGTGAGAAAAGGATTTGAGGCTTATTTTACCTGCCTGATAGAATGGATATGGGGAAAACAACGGATTATGGAGGTATATCTGAATGTAATTGAATTCGGAGACGGAATTTACGGAGTGGAGGCGGCTGCCCATCACTATTTTGGGAAATCGGCATCCAATTTGAGCAAAGAAGAAGCAGCTACTCTTGCCGCCTTGTTGCCCAACCCCAGAGAATACGGAAAAAATATAAACGGAAGATATATACAGAAAAGAAAAATCTGGATCCTGCGCCAGATGAGAAATCTGGGAGGAACTTTGACTTTTCCCTGAATATCCTGTATCTTTAATTTAACAATAACTTGAATCGAATACCATGAAAAGATTCTTAACCTATATTTTGTCATGTCTTTTATTTTCATTTTTCCATGCTCAGGAAGCAGTTGAAAAAGTGTATAACGAAAATGCAAACGGAATCCAGTTATTTAATCCAGAGACCAATGATGAAACTCCTTTTATTAAATTAGGAAACAGTTTTATCCTGACTTTTGATATGCTGGATGAGGGGTACCGGAAAATCTATTACGGAATAAAGCATTATGACAAAAACTGGAATGAGGATAATTTGTTCGAATCCGAATACATTTCCGGCTACAATCTTCCTCAGGTTAACCAATACCAACCCTCTTTTAATACCCGGCAAAGTTATACCCACTATACCCTGGCTTTTCCTAACGAAGATATGCAGCTTAAAATATCAGGGAATTATTTACTTACAATTTATGA
>JAVBRH010000232.1:0-6878 GCA_031548225.1 Apibacter sp. | reverse complement strand
CCCTTACAGTGGTGCCTTATGGAGCAGAAAGAATAGATGAACAAGGAGCGGGTGCGGGTATAGCATCATTGGCTATTAAACCTGGAGAGGCTGTAAACCAGATTAATAACGGAAATACCTCAGGGATTACCTGGGAGGTAATCGGTCATTTGAATGCAGTTCCTATGACTGAAATTCCCGGAGCGATTTCAGCTGTTTACAATGTAGTAGGAACAAGTAGTGTAAATATTACGGCAGGTTCCACTCTGGATTTGCCAGGGGTAACCCAAACCTTTACATTGGATAAGGCCAGTACTCTGCTGATCACCTATTCTGCCCTTCCTATTCCGTATGCTACAACAGCACCCGTTCAAGGTACCATTGATTTAGTAATAGACGGAGTGAAGAATATATCTTCCTATTATTCTGCAACTGATGCTCCTTCAGGAAACTTATATCAATTGGGAAATTACAGTACTTCCCAGGCGGTTGTGGATTTGAATGCCGGAACTCATATAATTAAATTACAAGCTAAATCCTGGGTTAATACTACCACATTTAATGAAAATCCTGTTGGCCTTTATGCTGGTGCAATTGCTACTGATGTGAGTGCAATGAAGGGACGTTTGACAATAATTATTTTTAACAAATAAAATAGTTTACAAATTAATTGTAATTATTTAATTAAAAGTACATTGATTACAATAACGGCTTTTATGTTTTGTTGTTAAATAATAATTGACCAGTAATTGACTAAAAATAAATTAAAGAATCATTCTTATGAAAAAATTATTATTAATTAGCATTTTTGCTATATGCGGAAATTTATTGTTTTCCCAGGTTACTATAGGGGATATAGCGGAACCGGATGCCAGTGCTTTACTGGATTTAAAGAATCAACCGGATAAAACCAGTACAAGAGGCCTGCTTTTGCCACGGGTAGTTGTAAGTGATACTGTGGCATTTACCCTGATTGGAGAGTCTAAAACAGCCGGAATGCTAATTTATAATACGGCGGCTAAAACCGCAGACAACAGCGGTCCGGGAATTTATTATTGGGCAGGTACATCCTGGAGATATGTAAATAATGGAACAAGCAGCGGTTCCACTGATAATAACTGGTTGCTTGGAGGAAATACAAACGGTTCGGAAAAAACAATCGGGACTAATGATACGTATGATTTACCGATAGTAACCGATAATACCGAAAAAATGCGTGTTACATTCGGTGGAAAAGTAGGTATCGGAACAACAACACCGGCAAGTACACTGACAGTAAACGGTTCTTTTGCAGCTGCTGTTGGTTCCATGAAAACAGGAAATGTAACAATTGCTGACAATGATTTTTATGTATCATGGAATGGCACTTCCAATGCTACGGCTACTCTGCCTCAGTCGCAAAGTATACCTAATAATTTTAAAGGGCGGATTTACTGTATAAAAAACACAAGTACAATGTATACCCTTACAGTGGTGCCTTATGGAGCAGAAAGAATAGATGAACAAGGAGCGGGTGCGGGTATAGCATCATTGGCTATTAAACCTGGAGAGGCTGTAAACCTGATTAATAATGGAAATACCTCAGGGATTACCTGGGAGGTAATCAGTTATTTGAATGCAGTTCCTATGACTGAAATTCCCGGAGCGATTTCTGCTGTTTACAATTCGATGGGAACGACAGAGGTAATAGTTCCGGTAAATACAATTCAGGATCTAGCAGGAGTGAGCCAGACTTTTACTTTGGACAAGCCCAGCATTATACTGATTACTTATTCTGCACTTCCATTACCTCAGGATATTGCAAAGCCTGTTCAGGGTTCCATTGACTTAGTAGTAGATGGGACTAAGAATATATCTTCTTATTATTCTGCGACTGATTCACCTACCGATTTGATAAGATTAGGAAATTACAGTACCTCTCAGGCAGTTGTGAATTTAAATGCCGGATCTCACACGATTAAATTACAGGCTAAGTCTTGGTACAATGCTACTGTATTTAATAGGAATCCAGTTGGTGTTTATTCCGGTGCAGATAGTGGTGATTTGAATTCAATGAAAGCCCGTATGACAATTATTGTTTTTAATAAATAAAATAGACAGTTTTTTAGCATTGATAAGAGGTGTCCAAAGTAAGGATGCCTTTTTTTATTATGTCTTTTTCGGATTCTATTTGAAACCGGTTTTTTGAATACTCAATTCTCACGGGTTTACTCTTACCTTTTTGGATTACTATTTTTATCTTTTTATTGGAAGATTGTCTAACTAATTTTTTTGGCTAACCTGCCAACGGTCATGCCTTGTACCAGAATGGAAAAAACCACTACCATATAAGTAACGGCAATAATCATATCTTTATATTTACTGTGTGGAACTGAAAGTGCCAGAGCAATGGAAACCCCGCCTCGTAATCCTCCCCATACCAAGACAGCAATAGTTCCTTTGGAAAATTTTTCTTTGAATGGGAGAATCAGTGTCGGAATTTTGATGGATATGTATCGGGAGAGTAAAACGATAATAATACAGATTAGCCCGATTAACCAGTAGTTATTAAGGTCTTCAATTAATAAGAGTTCGAATCCCATAAACAGGAAGAGAATGGCATTCATAATTTCATCTATAAGTTCCCAGAAAGTACCAACATTGCTTTTTTTGGTCGAGCCCAGCCTTCTTTTGGATTCTCCGAGAATAAGTCCGGCACCTACCATTGCCAAGGGTGCAGAAGTATGCAGGGATTGGGCAATGAGATAACCACCCATAACTACGGCAAGGGTAATTAAGACGGCAACCTTATAATCGTGGGAAGTTTTAATGGCATAAGCTGCAATAAACCCTAAAAATCCGCCTAATAAAAGCCCGCCGACTCCTTCTTTCAGAAATAATCCTAAAATATGAAGAAAAGACAGGTTCATCTGACCGGTTTCCACCACTGTTGCGTCAGAGGCCAGGTTAGCCAAAATGGCAAACAAAACCACAGCAACTCCGTCGTTTAAAAGAGATTCTCCGGCGATTTTCGTTTCCAGGGATTTGGAAATATGGGCTTGTTTTAAAATACTTAAAACAGCAATCGGATCGGTAGGAGAAATCAATGATCCAAAAAGCAGACAGTAAATTAAAGGAATTTCGGCATGTATATTTAATAAAGGAAGAAGAAAGTTTGATATATAGTACAAGCCAAACCCTACTACGATCGTAGAGATAACTACCCCTAAAGTGGAAAATGCAATGACAGGCAGGCGTTGTTCTTTTAAGTCGGCCATATTAATATGAATGGCTCCTGCAAAAAGAAGAAAGTTCAACATGGCCCCCATCCGGATATCCGTGAAATTAAATTCTTTTATAAGAGTTAAAAAATCATTTAGAGGTCTGGAAGTCAGGTTTCCCAACAGTACCAGAGCGATAGACATAATCATGGCAATGACCATGATACCAATGGTGGATGGAAACTTTAGAAACCTTACATTAATGTAAGAGAAGATGGCTGCTAAAACGATAAGAATTGAAAATGAATAATATAATTCCATGTATTTTCAGATAAGTATTTTTTAATATCTCCTGCAAAATTAAATAAAAAATTTTTTTTCAATTTTATGACGAAAATCATTTAAGGCAAAACTAATTAATAATAGGTTGAGAAACAATTTATTAATTGATAAAATAGAAGGAAAACAGTTGAAAATGAGCAGGGTTTGATTGAAGTTATTGAATTTACTATGTAAATAGTCTTATCTTCGTGGCATTAAAAGTGTAATTAAAAATTAAATTATTATGAAAAAGGTATTATTATTTTTAGGTGTTATCTGTACTGTTGTTTCTTGTGATAAAGCAAAACAGGCAGTGGAAAAGGCTACAGAAGCTGCTTCAGCAGTAAGTGGCAAAGAAAAAATAGATTATCAGGTGTTATCCAATGAAGCGGAAAGTAAAAAATGGTATGATGCGATTGTAGAAAAGATAGGTGCTAATGCCAAAGTTTGTAATGAAGTTCGATTTTCAGTTTCCCGTCCTTCTATGGAAGGTATGATAAGAAGAGAGGGACAGCCGGATAATTTGATGATTACTGCTAATTATCAGGATCCTGCGGATAAAAGACGTATAGAGGAAATAAGCTATTACTCAGAAATGGGATGGAGAGGGCCTGAAAAGAAAGAGATTCGGGTGATAGGAGGAAATGCCGAAAATTTCAAGCTAGAAGATAAGTTATTTGATTTTTCGGAAGTTACTTATGATATCTTTAAAAAAGTTTCGGCTGATGCAATGGCTAAGTATAAAGATGATGCAAAATATGAGTATCAATATATTTCCAGTCTTGATATTAACAAGAAAGAAATTAATGTTACAGTAAAAGGTAAACTGAAATCTAACGCTCAGGAAAAGTCTGAAACTTACCATGCGGATTTAAAAGGAAATCCTAAAAAATAACAAGACATACTGTCTTTAATACAAGAGCATCCGGATTTTATCCGGATGCTCTTTGTTTTGAATTGTACTAATTAATGACTGAATAACAGAGTAACAGAGTAACAGAATAACAGAGTAACAGAATAACAGAGTAACAGAGTAACAGAGTAACAGAATAACAGAGTAACAGAATAACAGAGTAACAGAATAACAGAGTAACAGAATAACAGAATAACAGAATAACAGAGTAACAGAGTAACAGAGTAATTGAATAATATGCTAATTTGCCAATGTGTTAACGATTGAGTAACTGAATAACTAAAGAAGCATGTCATTTAGAAGAATGAGAAATCTCAAAAAGTTAATGGAGAATTTGATAATTAACAAATTAATTCATTTCTTATTCCTTTTTTACTTTATACATTTTACAAATTGCAAAATTAGGTCAGGTATACTATTTTAGATATTATACACTAGATTCCAGACTATTAGATAATCTTACCCTTACATCTTATTTCTTAATCCCTTAAGTTACCGTACATTTGTAGAGTAAGAATAAGTATGATACATTAAACCAATTTCTGTTTATATGATTTTATTAGCAGATTCCGGAGCTACCAAAACAGACTGGATTGCCATTGATACTGATGGAAATCGTTTATTTTCTGTCCAGACCCAGGGGTTAAGTCCAGAAGCCATAGATAAAGAAGAAATGCTGAAAAGACTGAATGAGTCATCTGTTATAGTTGACAGTAAAGAAAAAGTAACTCAAGTTTTTTTCTACGGAGCAGGATGCGGTACTGAAAAAATGAAGGAGATTGTCCGTACCGTTTTAAAAGAATTTTTTGTGAATTGGGGGAAAATTGTGGTGGAGGAGGATACTTATGGAGCTGTATATGCGACTACTCCTGTGGGAACCCGTGCCATTGTGTGTATTTTAGGAACCGGTTCCAATTGCAGTTATTACGACGGAAAGAACCTGAACCAGAAGGTAAAGTCTTTAGGTTATCTTTTAATGGACGATTGCAGCGGAAACAAATTAGGGGGAGAAATAATCCGGGCGTATAACTTTCGAATTCTTCCTGATGAGCTGGCAGAAAAACTGGAAAAAGAATATATTATGGATGTAGATGAGATTAAGTTGAATCTATACAAAAAACCTAATCCCAATGCTTATCTTGCCACTTTTGCCCGTTTTGCCATTCAGAATAAGGATCATGTTTTCATTCAGGAAATCGTTAACAGGCAGATACAGACCTTTATCGATTATTATATTAAGCAATATGGAGAATGCAGAGAGGTTTCCGTTAATTTTAACGGTTCCATTGCTTTCTTTCTGAAGGATGAGCTGGAAAGGAAACTATCGGAAAACGGATTGAAACTGGGAGTGGTTTTAAAGAGACCTATTGACGGTTTAATTGATTATGTCCATAAATATGAGTTATAATGGTTTAAAAGTGCCAGGTATAGGTAAAATAACTTCTGAAAATCCCAATTAACCCTGGAAAATAGTTCCATATATTTTTTCAGATCAATTTTTTACTATTAATTCTACCTTATTTGAAATTATTTTCTTACATTTATTCGTCTATATGTCTAAGTTAGAGGATAATTCTTAATCCGGATAGACAACAAGGTTGATATAATAAATATAAAATACTATGAAATTACAAGGTAAAGTTGCCATCGTTACCGGCGGAGGCGCAGGATTCGGAAGAGCTATGTCTTTGCTGTATGCAAAAGAAGGAGCTAAAGTTGTTGTTGCTGATATAACTATAGAAAGTGGAGAAGAAACGGCCGATTTAATTAGAAAAGAAGGAGGAGAGGCTATTTTTGTTAAAACGAATGTTGCCCGTGCGGCAGATAGTGAAAATCTGGTTAAACAAGCGTCAGATCATTACGGAAGGCTGGATATAGCCTTTAATAATGCAGGAATAGGAGGATCCAGCGCTCCGATTGGAGAGTATTCGATAGAAGCTTGGGATCAGATTATAGGAGTAAATTTATCCGGAGTATTCTATGGTATGCATTTTCAGATTCCCCAAATGTTGAAAAACGGAGGAGGAGTTATAGTTAATATGGCTTCCATTCTGGGACAGGTAGGTTTTGCGGGATCTTGCGGCTATGTTGCTGCAAAGCACGGAGTAGTAGGTCTGACTAAAAATGTGGCTTTAGAATATGGTAAACAGGGAATCAGAGCTAATTCGGTAGGGCCGGGTTTTGTGGAAACCAGCCTGACTCACGGATTAATTGAGGACAAGGAAGTATATGATTTTTTAGTATATAAACACCCTATGGGAAGACTGGGAAAGATAGATGAGGTAGTGGATTTGGTTTTGTGGCTGAGCAGTGACCGGGCTTCTTTTTGTAACGGTGGATATTATCCTATAGATGGTGGATATCTGGCGAAATAATATTAAAATGAGGAAACTAAAAAAACCCTGAAAATTTTCAGGGTTTTTCTTATTTAAAGTTTATTCTTCTGACAATTATAATTTAGGTCC
>JAVBRH010000118.1:0-2721 GCA_031548225.1 Apibacter sp. | reverse complement strand
AAGGATAAGTAAGCCCAACTCCTACAAGCCACGGTTTCTGATCTTTTTCCGTTATTCCAATAGGGTTATTGTGAAGCAGAATGGATTCCCCAAAGGCTGCTACGGTGGGATAATAGGAAGATTTTTTGGCTTTAAGCCCCTGTTCTGCCAAGTTTACATGAAGCTGTAGCTTTTGCAGTTCCGGATAGTTGAGAATGGCAGAATCCTGATAATATTCTAAAGATTTCAGGTCGGGTATCAGAAAAAATTGAGAAGATAAATTACCTGTTACCTGATCGGCTTCCAATGTGTTTGCCAGGGCTACTCTTGCTAGGGAGGCATCTTTTTGGGCAGCCAGATACTGTCTTTGCGCTTCGGAAACTGCCACATCTGCCTGTAATTTTTCCACCGGTGCTATAATTCCCTGTTCTTCCAGCTTTGTAGCGTTGTATAAATGTTTTTTCATTCCATCCAAAACCTGTTTCCTGACAGAAACCGCTTCATCAGCCAGTTTAGCCTGGAAATAACGCTGGCTTAGTTCGGATATTAATTTATTTTTGGTTCCGGTTATTTCTTTTTCTCCGATTTCCGCCTTTATTTTTGAGGCTTCTACTGCTGCATTAATTTTCCCTCCCGAAAAAATAGGCCAGGTGAAATCCACTCCCCCAAAGGCAATACCCCTTTTTAAAAGAGTAACATCCCAGTTTCCCAACATATTAGGATCGGGAATGTGCAATAATGCTCCTATCTGATTTCTGGCATTATTCAAATTCATTTCCAATTCTCTATCCAGATACAGTCCGAATCCGAAAACTCCTATTCTGGGATAACGTAATCCCTGAGTAGATTTCACTTCAAATTCATGGGCTTCCTTTTGTTTTTCCGCAGCCTTTATAAGGCTGTTTTCCTTATTCATAATGTTTTGGGCTTCGGAAAAGGATAGGGATTGTGTGTAAAAATCTGTTGATATAAATGAAAATAACAAGACAAACAGGTATTTCACTGATTTTATCATAGGATTCTATTTTGCTTGGTTATATACAAAGGTATTTTATTTTATCTTTATGTGCAAAAATACATATTTTAATTTATTTTATGAACCATGGTTCATAATCTTGCGTCTATATCATAAATTATCTTATATTTACCTTAAAATAAACTTTAAAAATGTCTAAACTATTTACTTCACTATCACTAAGAAATATCACTCTTAAAAATAGAATTGTTATGTCGCCTATGTGTCAGTATTCTGCTCATGATGGTTTTGCTAATAACTGGCATTTAGTACATTACGGAACCCGGGCTATAGGAGGAGTTGCCGCCATTGTTCAGGAAGCAACCGCAGTTTCTCCCCAGGGTAGAATTTCTTATCAGGATTTGGGAATTTGGAAGGATGAACATATTCTTGAACTGAGTAAAATAGTGGATTTTGTTCATAAGCAGGGGGCTTTGATGGGAATCCAGCTGGCTCATGCCGGAAGAAAAGCAGCAACAGCGGTTCCCTGGAAACCGGAAGAAGAGCTGAAAGAAGGGTTTAGTTCCTGGCCTGTTGTAGCTCCTTCTCCCATTCCGTTTGATGATAAATCTAAAAAACCTAAGGAACTGTTACCGGATGAAATTAAAATTATTATTAGGGATTTTAAGGAAGCAGCGAGCCGGGCGGTTAAAGCGGGTTACGATTTTGTAGAAATTCATGCAGCCCATGGTTATCTGATCCATGAGTTTTTGTCACCGATTAGCAATAAAAGAACAGATGAATATGGGGGAGGTTTTCAAAACCGGATTCGTTTGTTACTGGAAATTGTGGAATCTGTTAAAACGATTTTGTCCGAAACCAGGTCTTTATGGGTGAGAATTTCCGCTACCGACTGGGTGGAAGGAGGCTGGTCTGTGGAAGAGTCTGTGGAGCTTTCGGAAATATTAAAAAAATCAGGGGTGGAGGTTATGGATATTTCTTCCGGGGGATTGGTTCCTCATGCTCAAATTCCCCTGAAGCCGAATTATCAGGTTCCTTTTGCCAGCCAGATTAAAAATCAGACAGGGATTATAACCGGATCGGTAGGATTGATTACTCAGGCTGTACAAGCTGAAGAAATTTTACAAAACGAGGAAGCGGATCTAATCATTTTAGGGCGGGAATTACTCAGAAACCCCTATTTTCCATTGGAAGCGGCCTATGCTCTGGGAGAGAAGGCATCCCATCCTAACCAGTATTTACGGGCCGGATTAAAATAGGATCTAAAAATTGGATAGAAAATAAAATTAGTATATTTATATTTTTAAACTTGAGTTTTGGTATTATTTTTGAATAGTTGGTTAATGTGAAAATTGAAGTTCATACTTTAAATATAAAATTCAGGATGGAAAAATTTATTATATCCGCTTTTTTATTTTGTTTAAGTCTTGGTTTATCCGCCCAGTCTATTTCATTTTCCCAGGATCAGATTGATTACGGGACTATAAAAAAAGGGGGAAATGGGAAACAGGTATTTAAGTTTACCAATACAGGAGATAAACCTCTAATCATTACCAATGTTAAATCTTCCTGTGACTGTTCTGTTCCTTCCTGGACGAGAACTCCTATTTTACCTGGAAAGACAGGAGAAATCACAGTGCAATACAATACAAAAATCATAGGCAAATTTTCAAAATCCATTGAAGTTTTCAGCAATGATACCAAGGCCTCAAGAAAGCTTTTACGGATTAAAGGTGAAGTAAAATAACTAAATGTACAACAATATT
>JAVBRH010000255.1:0-4896 GCA_031548225.1 Apibacter sp. | reverse complement strand
TGAAGGTAGCTCCCTTTATTCTTCCCGTATTGATTTTAATCTTATGGCAATCGGCTGCTTCCTTTCAATGGCTGTCCAAAGAGTATCTCAGGAACATCTCCTCTCCCCAAGCCATACTTCTTGCAGGATGGGAGATTACCCGCAACGGGGAGCTATCCACTCATCTCTGGATTAGTACGGAAAGAGCTTTTACCGGATTATTGATCGGTGGGATACTGGGATTGCTTTTAGGCATTATCTGTGGGTTGTCCAAATGGGGGAATGCTTTTTTAGACAGTACTTTACAGATGATTCGAAACATTCCCCATCTGGCCCTGATACCTTTGGTAATTCTATGGTTCGGGATAGGAGAAGAAGGAAAAATATTCCTGGTCGTATTGGGCACATTCTTTCCCATTTACCTGAATACCTATCACGGGATTAAAAGCATTGATTCATCTTTAATAGAAATGGCAAAAAATTACGGGCTGACCGGAAGAAAACTTTTCATCCATGTTTTTCTTCCGGGCTCCTTGCCCGGAATTCTGGTAGGACTTCGATTCTCTCTCGGAATTATGTGGCTTACCCTCATTGTAGCCGAAACGATTTCCTCTTCCTCAGGAATAGGGTATCTGTCCATGCACGCCCGGGAATTTATGCAGGTAGACATGGTAATCTTTACCATTATTGTTTATGCTTTATTAGGATTAGTTGCCGATTATACTGCCCGAAAACTCGAGCATTATTTTCTGCAATGGAATCCCGCTTATCAAACAGTAAAAAATAAAAAATAAGATGAATACACACAAAAAATCCTCAGGTCTTCCGCTGACTATTAAAAAATTAGCGAAAAAATTTGATAACCGTACGGTCCTTCACAACCTGAACTTGGAAATAGAACCGGGAAACTTTGTCTCTATTGTCGGAAGAAGCGGATGCGGTAAGAGTACCTTACTTCGATTGTTGTCCCAGCTGGAACAGCCCACTCAGGGAAATATTTCCAGTAATAACCTAACCAACAAGGAAATAAAAGAACACACCCGGCTGATGTTTCAGGATGCCCGTTTACTGCCCTGGAAAAAGGTGATTGACAATGTGGGAATCGGTTTAAATGGAAACTGGCAGGAATATGCTTTACAGGTTCTGGAAGATGTTGGGTTAAAAGACCGTGCCTACGACTGGCCCTCCTCTCTATCGGGAGGACAAAAACAACGGGTAGCCCTCGCCCGGGCATTAATTCACCAACCACGCCTGTTACTGCTCGATGAGCCGTTAGGAGCCCTAGATGCTTTAACTCGTCTGGAAATGCAGCAGTTAATTGAAAAACTCTGGAAACGATACGGTTTTACCGTCTTACTGGTTACTCATGACATCAATGAAGCTGTCCTGACCTCCAATCGGGTAATCCTTATTGAAAAAGGAAATATCGATCTGGATTTATCGGTAAATATTCCTCGTCCCAGACAGGATTTAACGGAGCTTGCACGAATGGAACAAATCATTCTGGATAAAATCCTGAATTTGAACAGAACTGTAGAATATTTTATTTAATACTATCCTAAATTTATATGAAAAACCTTACTTTACCCTTATCAGAAGAACAACTGACACAGTTGAAAACAACCACCCGGGAGCTGAGTTCTCATCAATTGGCGTGGGTATCCGGATATTTATGGAGTTTGTCCTCCAATCGCCCGGAAACTGTAGAAGTGGAAGTAGATGTTCTTGATGATCCCAATCCGGTTATTACCATCCTTTCTGCATCCCAAACAGGAAACGCCCGGAAAATTGCAGAACAGTTACATCAGGATATCAGCCGGACAGGACTCAACGTGAATCTTCAGAAAGCCGGAGAGTATAAAACCAAACAACTCTCCAAAGAAGATTTTCTGCTGATCATAACTTCCACCCAGGGAGAAGGAGAACCTCCCGAAGAGGCCCTTCCCTTGCATAAATTCTTATTTTCCAACAAAATCTCCAGACTGGAAAACCTGAAATATGCCGTTTTCAGCTTGGGAGATACTTCTTATGAATTTTTCTGCAAGGCAGGAAAAGACATTGACGAACGACTGTCTGAACTGGGAGGCCAACGTATTCTGGAAAGAACGGAAGCAGATGTGGATTACCATCTCATGGCAGACAACTGGAAACAACAAGTAGTGGAATACTTATCCCAAAACTATTCCCGGTTATCAATACGGGAAGAAAAAATTCCGGAAATTAGTGTGGAAAGCAGCCTGTATACCAAAGAAAATCCATTTCATGCAACCGTTTCCGTAAATCAGCTGATTACAGCCCGGCAGTCAGAAAAAGAAGTCCGGCATCTGGAAATAGATATCAGCAATTCCCAGCTTCGCTATCAGCCGGGAGATACATTAGGAATATGGTATGAGAACGATCCGGAACTAATCTCGGAAATCCTGCTTCTTCTCAATCTGGAAAAGGACAGCCCGGTAAATTGGGAAGGGGAAACTATTACCTTGTATGAAGCCCTGAGTTCCCGTTACGAATTAACCCAGAACACCAAGACCATCGTTTCCAGATATGCTGAATTCACCGGAAATTCGAAGCTGAAAGAACTGGCTTCCCAGGATTCGGAATTACAGAAATATGCAAAAGGAACTCCTCTGGCAGATATGATACGGGAATTTCCCGCTCAATTATCCGCTGAAGATTTTTTGTCCTGCTTACGTCCCCTTACTCCCCGCTTCTACTCTATTTCTTCTTCCCAGGAAGAAGCAGAAGATGAGATACACATAACTCTGGGAGTTGTACGTTACGACATTGGAAAGAAAAAAAGAACCGGCGGAGCTTCCGGATTTCTGGCTTCCCGAAAAGAAGGGGATAGAATAAGAATATTCATAGAATACAATGACCGTTTCCGGCTTCCTGCAAACCCTTCCACACCGATAATTATGATCGGAGCAGGTACGGGAATCGCTCCTTACCGGGCATTCCTGCAACAGAGAGAAACCGATTCCTCTACCGGAAAAAACTGGCTGTTTTTTGGAAATCCTCACTTTACCTCTGATTTCTTATATCAGACCGAATGGCAGCAATACGCCAAAAAAGGAATACTTACCCGCATTGACCTAGCGTGGTCCCGGGATCAAAGTGAAAAAATCTATGTACAGGACAGAATACGGGAACAATCCCGGGAAATCTGGAACTGGCTCCGGGACGGAAGCTATATTTATGTGTGCGGAGATGCTTCCCGAATGGCAAAAGATGTGGAAAACGCCTTACTGGATGTTATACAGAAAGAAGGAAATATGAATAAAGAACAAGCGGAGGATTTCATTGATGAACTTCGTACGGAATCTCGTTATCTACGGGATATATATTAAAAAATAAGTAAAAAATGGAAAAATCGAATACCCAACAAACGACACCTCCCCTTTCAGACAACGAAAGACTAAAAAGAGAAAGCAACTTTTTAAGAGGAACCATAACCGAAGACTTAAAAGACGGACTGACCGGAGGCTTTACTCCTGATAATTTCCAGTTAATCCGGTTTCATGGAATGTACCAACAGGACGACCGTGACCTCCGGCTGGAAAGGACTGAACAAAAACTGGAACCGTTAATTAATGTTATGCTCCGCTGCCGCCTGCCCGGAGGGATTATCTCTCCTGTACAATGGCTGAAAATCGATGAGTTTGCCTCAGAAGAAACCTTATACGGAAGCATCCGGCTGACTACCCGGCAGACTTTTCAGTTTCACGGGGTTTTAAAGCCTAAAATCAAATCCATGCATCAGTTATTAAACCGTTTAGGACTGGATTCTATTGCTACTGCCGGAGATGTAAACCGGAACGTGCTTTGTACTTCCAATCCGGTGGAATCCGAACTGCATGCACAAGCATACGAATGGGCAAAAAAAATATCGGAACATCTTTTGCCTAAAACCCGGGCTTATGCCGAAGTCTGGTTAGACGGAGAAAAACTGGATAATCCTGATGAAGAGCCTATATTAGGAAGCACCTATCTTCCCCGAAAATTTAAAACAGCTGTGGCTATTCCGCCTCAAAACGATGTGGATGTACACGCCAACGACCTGAGTTTTGTTGCTGTAGGAGAAAACGGAAAACTTACCGGATTTAATGTTCTGGTCGGTGGAGGATTAGCAATGACTCACGGAGATAAAAGCACCTATCCCCGGACTGCTACGGAATTCGGATATATTGACCGGGAAGATACCCTGAAAATAGCCGAGGCGGTAGTGACTACTCAGCGGGACTGGGGAAACCGGAGTAATCGGAAAAATGCCAAAACCAAATATACTCTGGAAAATGTGGGTATTGAGAAATTCAAAGCGGAAGTGGAAAATAGAGCTAAAGTTAAATTCCAACCGATAAAACCCTATTTGTTTACCGGAAGGGGAGATCGTTTCGGGTGGGTAAAAGGAATAGATAATCAATGGCATTTAACTTTGTTTATTGAAAACGGCCGAATTCTGGACTTTCCGGACAAACCTATTAAAACAGGAATTGCCGAAATCGCCAAAATCCATAAAGGAGATTTCCGGCTTACGGCTAATCAGAACTTGATTGTTGCCGGTGTGCCGGAATCTGAAAAACAAGCCATTGATTCTTTATCTAAAAAATACGGATTACAAGATACTCAAATCAGTGAGCAGCGTAAAAATTCCATGGCTTGTGTTTCTTTTCCCACTTGCCCCCTGGCTATGGCAGAGGCCGAAAGGTTTCTCCCTGAATTTGTTTCCCGTCTGGAAGATATTTTAAAAAAATACGGATTGGAAAAAGATCCTATCATTGCCCGGATTACGGGATGTCCTAACGGTTGCGGCCGGGCCATGCTGGCTGAAATCGGATTAGTGGGCAAAGCTCTGGGGCGCTATAACCTTCATCTGGGAGGAGACCGTATAGGAACCCGAATTCCCAGGCTGTATAAGGA
>JAVBRH010000013.1:0-4702 GCA_031548225.1 Apibacter sp. | reverse complement strand
AATGCTATCAATAGCAGACAACCGTTGATTATGGATGATTTCACGATGAAAATCAATGCACCCAAACAGGAAATCCAGCATAATTTGGCTAAATTGAGTTCTTATTACGATTTTGATTTCGGAATACTGAACTTTATTTACGGTTATCAGTTTAATAACAGGAAAGAATATGATATCCGGAGAGGGGATTATAAAGATAAACCTTCTATGGACCTGGATTTAACCACACATAATTTTAATGTGGATTTTGAGCATAATGATTTTGAAGGCTTTAAAGGAAAAATAGGGGCTTCCTATGTTTACCAGGAAAATTATCCTAATGCTGGAACAGGAGTGAGTCCGCTAATTCCTTATTATACAGAATACCGATGGGGAGGTTATTGGATTGAGAATTATCAGGTAACCCCGGAACTAACTCTGGAAGGAGGTTTCCGTTATGACTATCAAAAAATAGACGCTCTGAAATTTTATAAAAAAGCAAGATGGAAAGCATTGGGATATGATGAAAAGTATGAGGATTTAATTGTCCGGGATACCGGATTAAGTTACCTGGTCAATCCTGTCCTGGATTATAACGGATATGCAGCTACTTTGGGAGCTGTATATAAATGGGGACAAGCCACGGATTTGACACTTAATTATTCCCTGAGCAGCAGAGCGCCCAATCCCGATGAATTGTTCAGCGACGGATTGCACCATTCGGCGGCAGTAATTGAGTTGGGGGATCTGGATTTAAAAAATGAAAAATCCAATAAATTCATGGCCACACTCAAAAGCCGGTTGTTCGATTATAGGCTGAATCTTGAAATCTCGGCTTATTATAACTACATGAAGGATTTTATCAATGAAATTCCGGTTGGGGCAGAATATACCATTAGAGGAGCTTTTCCTGTGTGGCAGTATGTGCAGACCAATGCCGAAATTTATGGGATAGATGTAACAGCGGATTATAATTTGAATCCGAATTGGAATTTTTCCACAAACTTTTCCTATTTGCGGGGTAATGATCTTAAAAACTCGGTCGCATTAATCAATATGCCCCCTGCCAAATGGGTAAATTCCATTCAGTATAAAAATCCCGGCTGGATGAACTTTTATGCAAAATTAACCTCTATTTCCGTCTTTAAGCAGACTCATTATCCGGATTATAATTTCAATGTTAATGTAGTGGAGAATGGAGAAATCGTATCTAAACTGGTTGATATAAGCACTCCGCCTCCAGGTTATCAGCTTTTTGACTTTAGCACGGGATTTTCCTTGGATATTACTCAAAGAAACAAGCTGAATATTTCGTTTTCCGTGCGAAATATTCTTAATACTTCTTACCGGGATTATCTGAACCGGCTGAGATATTATGCCGATGAAGCGGGACGAAACTTTATTTTAAAAGCACAATATAATTTTTAAAACATCAAATATGAAAAATATACTCAAATTAACTATAAAAATAAATTTAATTCTATTCTTATCCGGATTATTTTTATCCGGTTTAACTTCCTGTTCTTCCCATGATGATTATTTGGATTCCGCAGAAATTCCTGATGGAGAACACGAAGAACCGGCAAAACTGGTGCTGAATTTTCAGAGTACTACTTCTAATCTGGCTAAATCTTATGTGTATGAAGTGCCGGAAGGAACTACAGAACCGGTAATTACTCAAATTACGAATTTACCTGCCGGAACTTATGATGTATCTGTCCAGATGTTTGCTGCAGATGGAGAGGATTTAACCGATGAAATTTTCGGACATGATAAAGATGAACATTTTGTTTATTATTCGAAAGTTAAAAATTCCAATGTGAATATTACTTATGCCGACGATGATGTGCGTGATTCTAACCAAGTCCAGATAGGAAAAAAGACAGTCTGGACTCTGTCTCAGGGGGAAAGTCCTCAAATTGTTTATCTTAGTCACCAGCCGGCAGTAAAAAATCCTAATGCTGTTTCAATAGAACAATTAGGAGGAGAAATTGACTTGGAAGCTCATTTTAATATAAAAATTACTAATTAGATATTTTTAAGCAATAAAATTAAATAATTAGTAGGCTTTTATTTATATACATAAAAATATCTCAAATATTTGAGATATTTTTTGTTTTTTTGTATTTTTGCTTTTTATTGAAATTGAAGATTTTTTAACCAAAACAAGATAGGATGATTCATGGAAAAAGCAGTTCTTTATTGCTCTTATTACTATTGTGTCAAATAAATACGATACAGGGACAAATCAATGCATGCTGGAAAACAGTATCGGCAGCAAATTATTCCAGTTTCGGAATACAAAAAGACGAAACTTTATGGGGGTGGGGACAAAATAAAAAAGGACAATTGGGAGACGGAACAGATACCAACCAATCTTTTCCTGTACAGGTAGGAAAGGATAAATGGAAATTGGTTTTTGCCTCCTACAATCATAGTATCGGACTCAATAAAAACGGCCTTCTTGCAGGCTGGGGAATAAATGAGAACGGTCAATTGGGAAATGGAACGAATAAAGAAAAAGATATTCCCGGGTTTATAGGCAGTAAGTTTAAGTGGAAATCCGTTTCAGCAGGAGAGAATCATTCTTTAGGAATACGGGAAGATGGAACTTTATGGGCCTGGGGGACGAATGAAGACGGTCAACTGGGAGACGGAACAAATATAAGCAGCAATAAGCCGGTGCAGATCAGCAAAGATAAATGGAAATTCATTTCGGCGGGGTTTGATTACAGTCTGGGAATACAGGAAGACGGAAGTCTATGGGCTTGGGGAAATAATGAAGACGGACAATTGGGAACAGACTCTTTTGAAAGCACTTTTATTCCTGTGCATGTAGGATTTAGCAAATGGAAATATATTTCGTCCGGATTTGATTATAACCTGGGAATACAGGAGGATGGTACTCTCTGGGCTTGGGGATATAATGAGTTTGGACAGTTGGGGGACGGTTCTAATGTAAATAAGAATTTTCCGGTTCGTATTGGAAATATGCGATGGCTGATGGTTGATGCAGGAGAATATCATGCTATGGGAATACGGGAAAACGGAACTTTATGGGCCTGGGGTAAAAATGAAAACGGACAGTTAGGAGATGGTACTCATAGAAACAGGAACAGGCCGATACAAGTGGATAATTCCAGATGGAAATTTGTTTCTTCCGGTTTTGAACACAGTTTAGGCATAAAACAGGATGGAAGCCTTTGGGGATGGGGATATAATGATTCGGGAGAACTGGGATTAGGAGTGGATTTCAGCAGAAATATACCTACACAGATTTCTGTTTGTAATTAGATATAATAAAAAATAGTTAGGTTAATTAAAGGTAACTACTTACTTTTTTAACCTTCTAAAATTTTCATTATATTTACAAAAACTAATATTATGGAAAATAATAAAATTGTCACTATTAAATGTCCTCATTGTAAAGAAAAGACTAAAGCTAAGTTAATGGAAGAAAAAACAGGATTAGTAATTTGTTTAAAATGTAATTCACAAATTTTCATTGACCAATATGATTTAATGGATCAATTGAAAGAATTTAAAAATACTCCTCTTGATGCTTCTTCTTCTAATTCCTCTAAAGAAGATGAGTAAATAATTTCTAATTGTTCATTAATCTTTTCTTTTGACCAACCAGGAAATTGTTTGAATATTTTACGTGCTTTTTGTTTAGTATATTTTTGTCTAATATCTAAACGAGTAGCAAGCCTTCCATTGGGTACATATATTTCTTTTTCCATAATTTATTTTTCTTACGTAACCCTGAAAATAAAAAAGGATTAACATTGAGCTAATCCTTTTCTTTTTACATTATTTCTTATATCCTACATTCCAATCATCAACATGGTTATTATTATCTTCCATAAGTAGGATTACTAAGATTGATAGAATTGTTGATTTTAGTTTTTTCATAATTATTGAGTTTTATTTTTCCGTTGATTTTTGTTTGAATTATTTTTCTCTTTCTTTTTAGAAATTTTAGTAACGTTTTTAATAGGCGGTGTTCCTAACAAAGACGTTAATGCTGATTCAAATTTCTTTCGTTTATTCATGACGTTTTTTCTTTTACATTAATAAACTCTGTAAATAACAGAACACCATAAGTAATTCTGTAAATCGAAAAATAAAACTCAATTAAGGGGGGACGGTGTAGAACTTTGGCGGTCTCATATTTTTTACTTTTTTAGTTTCTGGCATTGTCCTCACCAGAGTTAGTAAATAAAAGGAGCGTGGACAAATAGAGTTTGTATGAACCCGATTTTGAGGTTGACCGCCAAGTAAACCCATCCTACGGACAAACTACTAAAGTCCACGCATATTTTACGTAGATTATTTAGATAGTTCATCAATTCGTAGGATTTTGTTTTTTATCTTGGCGGTTTTTTCAAAATCAAATTGATAAAGCTCTCGCTTCTTATTTTAATTAGGCTAAATTAAGAAAATAAATTAACAGCTATTATATTAAAGAGTAAAAATGGCTATAAATATTAACATAAATATTTATTCTTATGTCATGTGTTTTTATTAAATATTATCTTATATTTGAAGTAAAAATATCTAAAACCATGGAGAATAAAACTTTAAATTTCCACCTGTATAGGTTTCATTTATTGCCTTTAAAAACAAATGAGCATACTTTTAATGAACATTTTGATGAAAAATTGACTTCTGAGGAATTAAAAAAGAAGAAAAACACTATTTTTAAAGATATTTTACTAGA
>JAVBRH010000233.1:0-6093 GCA_031548225.1 Apibacter sp. | reverse complement strand
CCTTCAAATCCCTGATTAACATCCCCTATTCTTCCAACATCTTCTCCAAAAGCAATGATTTCAGGGTATTTTTCAAAAAGATAATCGAAGTTGTCCCTTGCTATAATTCTGCCGTCTGCTTCCGGCGGGTTTTCATCATAGGTTGGGGAAATAGACTTTCTTTTTAATGCTGAAAATTCGGTTTCAGGGTATAATTGGGAATCATAATTATCAAATTCGATTTCCAATGCTTTTTCCAGCCATTGAGAAAGGGAGATTGCGGCAGGAGAGCTTTCATCCCTGGCAATGCGTAAGATTTTTCTGACCAGGTGAAAAATATTTTTCTTATAAGGATTAGAAATGGCTAAAAATTCCTCTTTTTCTTTAGAAATAAAGGCTTTTTTAGGACTTTCCTCTATTAATTTCTGAATTAATGCCAAGGCTTCTTCCTTAATAGCATCTAAGGAAGAGCGGAACATGGACCAGGCACTTTTTTGGTGGTCTTTTACGAGTTGTTTTGCTTCCTGTTCTATATCTTCTAATTCTTCTGGGGCAGCAATGGATATTTTATCACCGGATTCGGGTTCGTAAACTGCATATTCGAGGATCCATTCTTTGAATTTGATGATACAGTCAAAATCTCTTTCCCATTGTAATCGTTCCGGGGATTTGTATCTTTCGTGTGATCCGGAAGTGGAATGTCCTTGGGGCTGGGTAAGTTCATGGACATGAACTACCACAGGAACGGATTCTTCCCGGGCCATTTGTTCTGCCTTTGTATAGGCATCGATTAATCCGGGATAATTCCATCCCTGTACCTTGATAATTTCACATCCGGTGCGTTGTTCTTTGGACGTTCTTTGAAATCCCTGAAGCAGTTCGGTAAAATCTTCTTTTCCCCTTTGGTGGGAAGCAGCTACGGAAATTCCGTATCCGTCATCCCAAATGGAAATGATCATGGGAACCTGTAGGGCACAAGCGGCATTTAGTGTTTCCCAAAAGTGTCCTTCAGTAGTGCTGGCATCCCCTATGGTACCAAAGCCTATTTCCCTTCCTTGATTGGAAAAATGAATTCTATCATGCAGAGCAGGTTCGGTTTTATATACTTTTGAAGCATAGGATAGTCCCAATAGACGGGGCATTTGCCCCGCTGTCGGGGAAATATCCGCAGCATTGTTTTTTTGTTCGGTAAGATTTTTCCAGGTTCCGTCCTTATGGATTAACGGAGTAGCATAGTGGCAGTTCATCATTCTTCCTCCGGATTCCGGTTCTCTGTTTTGATCGGTATCGGCGTATAATTGGGCAAAATAATTTTCAATGGTGATTTCCCCAATGGCAAATTCAAAAGTCTGATCCCGGTAATATCCGGAACGGAAATCTCCGTTTCTAAAAACTTTTGACATAGCTACCTGAGGAAGTTCTTTTCCGTCTCCGAGAATTCCAAACTTTGCTTTTCCTGAGAGAACTTCTTTTCTGCCTAACAGACTGCATTCCCTACTTATCAGACAGAGCCTGTAGTCGTTTAGAACTTCTTTTTTAAATTCCTGAAAGCTTAAATTAATATCGGGAGCTGATATTTTTTCTTCAATCACTTGAGTTAAATTTTTTTAGGTTGAGCAAAGTTACGGTTTTTTTATAAAACGAAAGTTTTACACAGATTATTAGAAAAACAAATTATTTTACAGTTAAATTTTATAAATTTGTTATATCAATATAAGAAACATGGATAAAAATAGAGCTGAAAATACTTTTAGACAAGAGGTGGAAAATAAATATATTGTTTACAACAGTTTGTTTTCAAGTCTTCCTTATGATGGCATGGCGAAATTGGGTTCTTTAACTCCTTTATTGTATGATTTAAGCAGTAAGGAACTGAAAAATGCCAAAAGCCCTAAAGGGATCATTGATGCGTTTTTAACGGAGTTTGCGCATCTTAAAGATAAGGAAGAAAGGCTTAATTTACTGTTTAAAATTATTCAGTTTATCGAAAGGGAAGTGGTTTTATTCGATTCGGTAGAAGATGCTTCTTTTGATAGTATTGTGGCGCTTACCCATCAGAAGGGGACATTGGAAAATATGTATCAGATCGCCCGTCAGCAAAAGAAACTAGAAGAGGTATATGAGGAATTGAAGACATTTAAGGTTCGGGTGGTGTTTACTGCTCACCCTACCCAGTTTTATCCTAATCCGGTATTGAGAATTATTGCAGATCTGACTGTTGCGATACAAAAAAATGATATTACCCAGATCAATTATTTGCTTCAGCAATTGGGGAAAACTCCATTCATCAATGCTGTTCAACCCACTCCTTTGGAAGAAGCGAACAGTATTATGTATTATTTACGGTATGTTTATTATGATGCGATAGGACAATTACATGAAAAATTATTTTTAGAACATTATAAGGAAGGAGAGGAATTTATTCCTGTGATGGAATTAGGTTTCTGGCCCGGAGGGGACAGGGACGGGAATCCTTTTGTTACTGCCGATATTACCAAAAAGGTGACAGAAGAGCTGAGGATCAATATTATGAAGTGTTATTATGATGATTTGAAAAATATTTCAAGAAGGCTTACTTTTAGAGGGGTTTATGAAAAATTGAGAGAGCTTTCCGATCTGATCTATGAAAATTCTTTTGGAGTAAAAAGTGATTTAACTACGGAAACCATTTTGCAAAAGGTGGAAGAAATCCGTACTATTCTGATAGAGAAACATGACGGAATTTTCCTGAATGTGTTAGATCGCTTTGCAAGACAGGTTAAGACTTTCCGCCGTCATTTTGCCTCTTTGGATATCCGACAGGACAGCAGTATTCATAATCAGATTATGAATGCAATTGTGAAGAGATACAACCTGTCGAATAAACCGTATGATAAAATGGACAAGGAAGATAAGTTTTATGTTTTATTCCAGTCCAATATTTTGATAAGGGAAGAAGATTTTGAGGAACCGATTATTAAGGATACGATCAGGAATATAAAACAACTGAAACAAATCCAGAAGGAGAACGGAGAACAGGCTATTCACCGGTATATTATCAGTAATTCCACCACTATTTTCAGTGTGTTGGAAGTATTGGCGTTATTTGAATTCTGCGGATATAAAAGTTCGGAGATCAATATAGACATTATTCCGCTTTTTGAAACGGTGGAAGGGTTAGATAATGCAGAAGAGGTAATGAGACAGTTGTACAATCTGCCTTTATACCGAAATCATCTGGTGAGAAGGAATAAAAAGCAGACGATCATGCTTGGTTTCTCAGATGGAACGAAGGATGGGGGATATGTGAAGGCTAACTGGGGAATATTTAAGGCTAAGGAGAGATTAACCCAGGCTTCGCAGGAGAATGGCATAGAAATTTTATTCTTTGATGGAAGGGGAGGCCCGCCGGCAAGAGGAGGTGGGAAAACAAGACAATTTTATGCTTCTCAGGGACCGACTATTGCATCCAACCAAATTCAGCTGACTATTCAGGGGCAAACCATATCTTCATCTTATGGGTCTGTGAATCAGGCAAAACATAATTTTGAACAATTGATTACAGCTGGAGTGTCCAATCGGGTATTTGATAATAAAGGGTTGAATCTTACGAAGAAAGACCGGGCGCTTTTAGATCGGCTTTCGGATGTCAGTTATCAGAAATATCAGGAATTGAAGAATCATCCACAGTTTGTTTCTTATCTGGAGGAAAGGACTACGGTAGAATATTACGGGAAGGCAAATATAGGAAGCCGTCCGTCCAAGAGAGGAAAAAAATCTTCCGGGTTACAGTTTAAAGATCTTCGGGCAATTCCGTTCGTGGGTTCCTGGAGTCAGTCCAAACAAAATGTTCCAGGGTATTTTGGTTTCGGTACGGCTGTATTGAAACTGAAAGAGGAGGGAAAGATGGAGGCTTTGCAGGAATTGTACAAACGTTCTCTTTATTTTAAAACTTTGGTACAGAATAGTACGATGTCCATGATCAAATGTAACTTTTTGCTGACTTCATACATGAAGAAGAACGATAAGTTCTCTGATTTCTGGAATATATTGAATGATGAATATGTACTGACGCGTGATCTTTTATTGGAAATATCCCAACAAAAGATGTTGATGGAAAAAGAAGAAATAAACCGACTTTCTGTATTGTGCAGGGAAAAAATCATGCTTCCTTTATTGGTGATTCAACAATTTGCGATGCAGAAAATACATGAAGTGGAAACGGATGAGGAAAGACTGGTATATGAAAAAATGCTGGTTCGTACTTTATATGGAATTATTAATGCCAGTAGGAATTCTGCTTAGACAATGTGTTGATGTGCCAGAGTGCCAATTTATTAATGATTTTAGTTGATCCGATTTAATTTCTTCTCATTTGCTAATTGGCACATTGGCATATTAGTCTAATTAACTTTTTTATTAGAATAAGGAGTTACCAAAAAATAAAGATTGGAAGCGATCCAGCCTATCCAGAACAAGTATCCTCCTAAATGGAATTTTTCTTTCATGATACGGTGTTCGTAAACGGAGGAGAAATCATAAAAGGTATATCCTAATCCGGCAATTCCTACAAGTAAAAAGAAAAGAAAAATTATCCGGGAAGTACTGAGTTTACAGGTTCTCTTTATAATCCATTGTAAAAGTATCAATACCAATTGTATGGCAAGTATGGCTAAGGCTGTTTTCCACCAGCTTTTGAATATTTTATATTCCGTTCGTATGAAGTTGATTCCCATACGCCCTATCCAGGACATTTGGGACATTAAAATCCCTGCAATAAGGGAAATAATAATTTCGAACAGAACTAATAAAGAAAGCCTTTTCATATCCGGTTTTGTCTTTTATTACTAAACTAAGAATTTAGGGATTTATTTTGTGATTTTTCGGAAGTTCATAAAAAAACAGCATAGAAACTTGTCTATGCTGAATTTATGGTATATGTCTTAAGATTATTATCTATTGACCATCTGGATGCTGACAAATAGGACTTTTTCCAGATATTGAGGGGTTAACTGATTAGGTATTTTTTGTTGTCTTACAGACTTTCCGTTCATAACGTTCTCCATAATCATATCACCGGTAGCTTCATCCATAGATAACTTTAATTCTGCACCTTCAGGAGCACCCGGTATTTTTGCTATTCCATCCTTAAAGGTAAATTTTTGTCCCTCCGCTTCCATGGTTCCGTTGGCTAAACCTTTATTGAAAGTCAGGTCATATTTATAAGTATTGTAAACATCGGCTATCATCTTGGTTATAACCCCTTTATTAATGTCCAGGTCCATTTTTATAGATTGTTCCGGATCGTTCATGATTATATTTCCATCGAATTTTCCGTTTACAATGGTAAATTTCATGTGTTGTTTTTTGTTCTCGTTTTTTATGTCGCTTACTCCATCCAGGTGTCCTTCTTTAAAGGTTAAGAAACCTTCGTATCCCTGAATTTTATCTACCAGGTTCATTCTTATTTTTCCGGAATAAGGAGCGTCCTTGTAGGTTACAATATCGTTACTTACTTTAATGCTTTTGTCAGGTAGGGTGACTTCACCAACTCCTTTGCAGGATACAACTCCTAACGCAAGGATCATAAAAAAGAGGATTTGTTTCATTTTGATTTTTATTAAATTTATAATGACTAAAGATAGTAAGTTTTTGATAAATTCCTAATCTTTATTTTAAATTCCCTGATTAATTTTGGATAAGGTTTCGTTTACGGAAAAAAACCGGCATTCGATATTTTTTGCTCCTATTGCTTCTACCCGGGAGGTATGCATCTGAACGTAATTTTCTGCGGATTTTTGGTCTTCAAACAGGTAGATTCCCCCGCTTTTTCCTGTTTGCGGATTTTCTATCCATATTTTTGAAATAAATCCGGGTTCCTGGTTAATGCTTTCCGCTAATTCTTTTAAGTTTTCGGTCAGGGCTTCCCCCATCATCTCGGAAGGAAAATCAAAATTAAATTGTATCAAAATCATGTTTTGTTTTTTTATGTGATATAAGATACAAATATAGAATAATATCAAATGATTAGACGGTAATTATTAATAAAATTGATTTTTTATTTAATATAAAAATAGTACAAAACATTTTGTATATAAATGTATAAAGGATATATTTTATTCAATATATTTGTAA
>JAVBRH010000305.1:0-7188 GCA_031548225.1 Apibacter sp. | reverse complement strand
TCCTTCATGGTAAATACCCGGTCTTTTTCCCACTGGTTTCCTGTGAAAGGCATAAATTCTATAAAACGGATATGTAAAGGCAAATTTTTAGTCAAAGAAATAAAGTCCGGAACTTCCTGGTCATTTATTCCTTTCATAACTACTACATTGAGTTTTACATGGAAATTTTCTTCTGTAAAAAGGAGAATATTTTCCCAAACCTGAGGTAAAACATTCCGCTTCGTTAAAGATTTGAATTTATTACCATCCAGACTATCAATGCTGATATTCACGGAATTAATTCCTGTTCTTTTAAATAAATCCAGATGTTTATGCAGTAAAACTCCATTGGTGGTTAAAGTCAGTTCCACAGGTAATTCGGAAAGTTTCTCTACAATCTCGGCAAAATCATGCCTTACCAAAGGTTCTCCTCCGGTAAGGCGAATTTTGCGCGTCTGGTATTCTATAAAAGTTTTAGCTATTTCAAAAATTTCCTCCGGCTGCATCAGTTCTTTTTGAGGAAGACACTGTATGTTTTCCTCCGGCATACAATAAATACACCGGAAATTGCAACTGTCTGTCAGGGAAATTCTCAGATAATCGTGAACCCTGTTGTATGTATCAACAAGATTATTCATACTTGCTTTCTGTATTCTTTACTTCTTTTTTCCGTGCTTCCGGAAGGTATTTCAATAAAATCAATCCTGCAATAAACAGAACCATGGAGCCACCGAATGTTGCCCAGGCAAATTCGTGATTATCTTCCAATGCATTGTTCAATGCCCCATACATCATCCATATCTGTAATGTTAAGATCAGTATCAGTATTACAATAATGGCAGACATCAAAATATTGGTTTTATTAGGATGCGCCAGGTTTTGGGCTTCTCTGAAATCACTCATAACTTTACGCTTTTTCTTTTTCGGTTACATATACTTTTCCATCCCGCACTACGACGGCTAACTGAGGCAAAGGTCTAGGCGGCGGACCTTGCAGAACATCTCCGGTTTCCGGGTCAAAATATCCTTTATGACAAGGACATTCTATTTTATTTAAATCGTGACGATAAAATACGGCACAGGACAAATGGGTACATTTTTGTTCAAAGCACCGCCATTTGTCTTCTCCTAAACGAATGAGTATGTAGGGAACTTTATGATTATCATTGATGACGAATGATTTCATTTCTCCGACAGGCAATTCGGAAGTTTCACAAATTAAAAATTCTCCTTCCAGTTTTTCTTTAGGTAGAAGTAAGGATTTAGCGGCTATCATTCCGTTACCAACGGCTAAACTTCCGGATAACAGGCATAAAAATTTAGCAAATTCCCGTCTTGAAACGTGTGTGGATTCGTCTTGTTTAACCGGAAAATCGGATTTCCACACTGGGGTTTGGTTATCTTTTGACATTTTTTACTTTTTTATTAGTGAACCTTTAATTCTTTACTGCCTTTTGGCATCATGATATTTACCTTGGTAACTACTTCCTGTTCTCCAAAAATAAATTTGTTAACCGGAGTACTATGAGGTCTTTTTTCTTCAATTTCTTCCAATGTTCCATAAAACAGGGCTCCACTCGGACAAACCGTAGCACACATAGGTTTCAGACCTGCACTGGTACGGTCGTAGCACATGTTGCATTTCATCATTAATTCGGCTTCTTCTTTTTTATTCGGAACTCCGAAAGGACAAGCCATAACACAATTGGAACAGCCTATACAACGTGCGGTATTGGCAGAATGTACTATTCCGAATGTGTCTTTGGTAATGGCATCTGCAGGGCAAACATTGGCACAAACAGGATCATCACAATGCATACATACCTGAACAGTAGTCTGGATTGTATGTTTTCTGTCAACATAATGAATATGGATCATAGTATCCTGCCCGTTGGTTTCACATTCCGCACAGGCCATTTCGCAGGCATGACAGCCGATACAACGCTGCATATCTACAAAAAATCCCATATTTTTATTATATTCTGTAGTAATCATAATTCTAATTTATTAGTTGGAAGAACTTTTAAATGCGTCTGATAAATTCGGATCGGGAGCCTTTTCTCCGGTATTTACTATTTTACAAGCACATACCTTGAATTCCGGAATTTTGGATACCGGATCCAGGCTACTGATCGTCAACATATTGGCTGAATGTTTTCCTCCCCAATGGTAAGGAATGAACACAATATCTTCCCGAACGGTTTCCACTACGTTTGCCGGAAGAACCAGTTCTCCCCGTCGTGTAGTTACCCGCACTAAATGGCCGTCTTCTATTCCATACTGGGCTGCCAGTTTAGGATGAATTTCCATTAAAGGTTCTGGATACTGGTCTACCAATTTTCCGATTCTCCGGGTTTGTGAACCGCTAAGATATTGGGAAACTACCCGTCCGGTAGTAAGGATTACCGGATATTCTTCATCGGGCATTTCAGAGGAAAGCCGGTATGGAGCCGGATTGAAATGTGCTTTTCCATCCGGAGTCCGGAATTTCCTGTCTTCCCACAACCTTGGCGTTCCCGGATGATCCAAAGACGGACAAGGCCAGAAGATTCCCATATTTTTTTCAATTCTTTCATAGGTAATTCCGTAATAATCGGCAGTTCCTCCTCTGGAAGCTACTCTCAATTCGTTAAAAATAGCTTCATTGTTTTCATAGTTGAATTTATCTCCAGCACCTAAACGAAGAGCGAGTTCTTTTAAAATATCACTGTCTTTACGCGCTTTTCCCGGTGAACTGATTGCCTGATTGATCCGTACTACCCGCCCTTCTGCTGTGGTCACGGTTCCGTCTTCTTCTTCATGAAGGGATCCTGCCAGTATAATATCTGCATGACGTCCGGTTTCACTTAAAAAGAAGTCAATGGCAACATAAAATTCCAGTTTTTCCAGGGCAGAACGTACATAGTTATTATTCGGGAGTGAGACTAAAGGATTAAAACAGATGGAAACCAGACCTTTAATCTCATCCCGATGAATAGCTTCTATAATTTCCCAGGCACTTAATCCTTTGCCCGGTAAGTCTTTTTCGTCAATTCCCCAAATTTCGGATATGTGTTTACGATGTTCAGGGTTTTCTATATCCCGGTTTCCCGGAAGCTGGTCGCATTTGTGTCCATGCTCTCGTCCTCCTTGCCCGTTTCCCTGTCCGGTAATGGTAGCGTATCCGCAATAAGGCTTTCCGATTCTTCCGGTTGCGAGTACGAGATTTATGATTCCTACCACATTATCCACACCTTTGGTATGGTGCTCTATTCCGCGTGCATGAAGGAAAAAACTGGTTTTTGCCTTTCCCCACATTTCTGCAGCCTTATATATTTTTTCTGCGGAGATTCCGGTTACTTCCTCTGCCCATTCCAGGGTATGATCCTGCACTGATGCAATGGTTTCGGCAAACCCACTGGTATGATTTTCAATAAAATCTTTATCTATCCAGTCATTATCTACTATAATTTTTAGCATGGCGCCAAACAGTGCGGAATCTGTTCCCGGACGTACATCCAAATGCATATCGGCAGTACGGGCAAAAGGAATCATTCTCGGATCCACTACTATAAGCTTTGCTCCGTTATCCCGGGCTTCCCAAATAGGGTAGGTGAGGGTAGGGAAGGTTTCGCTTACATTGGCTCCGGCAACAATAATTACTTCTGCATGTTTTAAATCACTCCAATTATTGGAAGCACGATCTAAACCAAAAGCTTTTTTATTTCCGGCTCCGGCACTTACCATACATAAGCGTCCGTTATAATCCAGATTGCTGGTCTTCAACGCTACTCTTGCAAACTTTCCTATCATGTAACTTTTTTCATTGGTCAATGATACTCCGGAAAGCATGGAAAATGCGTCATTTCCGTATTGTTTCTGAATTCTCTGAATCTCGGAAACGGTTTTGCTCATGGCTTCTTCCCAATCTATCGGTTCAAAACCGACTCCTTCTACTCTTTTTAGTGGTGAAAGCAGGCGATCGGGATGGTTATTTTGCAAATACCGTTGTACTCCTTTTGGACAAAGCCTTCCTTCGTTAAAAGGAAATTCTCTCCAGGGTTCGAATCCAACTACTTTATTATCTTTAACCTTTAACTGGATACCGCATTGCATACCGCAATAGCAGCAATGAGTTTTTACCAGTTTATCAGGCTCGGACACTCCTTTAAATCCGTCTTTAGGCGTATATTGTTTGTGTGGCCCAAATTGCTCAATGATTTTTTCTTCACTTGTGGGTAACTTAGCCATATTCTATTTTTTATCCTAATCTGTTTTTATTATCTTTTTTATATTTTATCCGAAGAAACTTCCTGATTCTTCTCTTGCTTTGAGATGCGCTTTAGCTAAGGCACATCGCTTTCCTTCCGGGCTGAAATCGAGGTGATTTTTTCCGTTTTCAAGGGTAAAATCAAATCCTAATTCTTTGGTAACTGTCTTCAGGTCATCTACATGCATTTTGGTTGCAAATTCTTCCTGAGTAAGGGGACAAACTGCCATTCCGTTTTTTACTCCTTCTGTTTTGTAAATATTGGCTCCTAATTGTGCGGGTCTTTGAAATATGTGAAAGAATTTTCCGAAAGGAATCCAAACCAAAAAGAGAATTACGGTTATTGCATGGGTTACAGACATGAACTGATTGGTTTTTCCTTCTAAGAAAGTGTAATCAAAGGATATTCCTATTCCTGTGAGGGAAATAGCTATCAATAAGATTAAGGGAAGCCAGTCTCCGTCAAATGTCTGGGTTGCAATTAATCCTCCGTTGGTCATGCGGCGTTTCATCATCATAATCGCTCCGATAATAACCAGAACGGAACACCAAACCAAGGCATGAAAAACCACAAATGCTATAAGGGAACCTAATTCAAAACACATCATGTTAAACCCGAATAAATGGGCTTCGTAGGTGGTAAGGGAATCAGGTTGCAGAGTAAAATGTATCCATCCGAAGGTTAACGGAAAGGTAATACAGAATGCGATCATACATCCGGTAGCCAGTAAAAAATGGCCTATCCAGCGGGTTCTTCCTCTGGGATAAATAAATTTTTGAAAGAGGATATTCTGGAAAAACAGCTTAATAGTTCTTCCTGTATAGGCAAGAAAATGCTTGCTGAAAAAGAATTGCCAGGAACGTTTCCAATACATTTTGGTCGGTGGGCGCTGTAACCAGATAGAGTAACGATAAGTAACCCCGAAAATGGAAAATACGGCACCGAACAAGTAAGCAATCAGGGCTGCATCAAAGTTCTGAAGATCCCTGGAACCCAGGAATACTAAAAGAATGGCAATGACAGAGACGATTATTGCTTTAATTAATGCGGGTTTATTAAGTGTGCTAAATAGTTTAAACATAACTTAATTGTTTTTTTAATGAATATTAACTTGGTCTTTCACATCCTTTTCTTTGGTAGTAATACCAATTAACAACAGTAGCAATTACAGAAAATACGAGTAATCCCCAGAAAAAGCTGTTCGCACTTTTCATTCCTGCCTCTTTGGAGGCCTGAAGTACTGTTCCGATAGTACTGGAAAAAATAAACGGTCCGTAAGCGGCAATGGCGGCTGTCCAGCCGATTACTCCGGCTGCATGTACCGGATTATCTTTGAATATAATCGGGTATTGTCTGAATGTTGCGGCATTTCCTACTCCTGAAAAGAAGAAAATAGTCAGCATAATTCCTAAAAACCACGGAAACTGTTCTACAGATGTAGGGGCTACTAATCCCATGGTAATCATAGCAATGATGCATCCTATAAATCCGATACCGGTAAGGGTTGTCAGTATTGCTCCTCCTACTTTGTCTGCCACAAATCCGAACATTACTCGGCTGGCGGAGCCGATTAACGGGCCGTAAAAGGCATAATGCAACGGATCGGGTGCTCCCGGAAAATCTCCATACAGGGATTTTATCATAAGTGGAAAAGAGGCTGCCAAACCGGAAAAAGTTCCGAAGGTCATGAAGTAGGTAAGGGTACAAAACCAGGTATGTTTATTTTTAAAGATTCCTAATTGTTCTTTAAAAGTGGATTTTAAAGGAATACTTTTTAATCCTACCCAGCATACGATAGTCATCAATATGAGTATGGGAACAAAAATAACAATAGGACTTTGTAAATAAATTTCCTTGGTACTAACTTCTTTGGTTATCGGGTCTGTTGTTTTTAATATTTGAGGAGCTCCTAAAATCGCTACTCCTATCAGGGCCGGAGTCAGAAACTGAACTACACTTACCCCGAAATTTCCGATTCCTGCCTGAATTCCTAAGGCTGTTCCTTTTAAACGGGCGGGAAAGAAAAGATTGGTGGAAGGCATGAATGAAGAGAAATCTCCTCCTCCGAAACCGGTAGTAAATGCCAATACAGCAAACACCCAGAACGGTGTTGTAGGGTTCATTACTGCCATAGTTAATCCGATAACCGGAATTAGTTTAATTAAGGTTGAAATGGTAACTGTGTGACGGGTACCGTAAATCGGGATCAGGAAAGTATGTATTATCCGTAAGGTTCCTGCTGCTAATCCTGGTAAGGATGCCAGCCAGAACAATTGTTTCTCGGTAAAGTTAAATCCTACTCCCGGAAGCTTGGTCACTATTCCACTCATCAGATACCATACTATAAAGGAAAGCGTTAGAGAAATGGTGGTTATTGTCAGGGTTCTCCATGCTATTTTTTTTCCTGTGGATTCCCAAAAGGTATTATTTTCGGGACTCCATTCTTTAAGCCATGTAGCCATATATTTGTTGGTTTAAGTTGAAAATTGTTTATGATTAGTTATTTATTTTTTTTCAATATCTCGGGATATTTCAGGCATTTTTTCTCGTTGCATTCTCACTATTACCCTATGCATGCAAATCAGGCATATCAGGGAAACTATGAAAATGAATATCCAGGAGCTGGTCCATAAACCGGTATAGTTTAACAGGTATCCGAAAATAATAGGCCCGATAAATCCTCCTAATCCTCCGATTAATCCTACCATTCCTCCTACCACACCTACTTCGTTAGGGAAATATTCGGGAATATGTTTGTAAACAGCTGCTTTACCAATCCCCCAGGAAATTCCTATCAGTATTACTAAAATCAGATATACCCACATATTGGCATCAAAACGGATTTCAGTAATTCCTTTAGCTAAAAGCTCTTTCTTTTTTACTTCCTGATTTTCTTTTACTACGATTTCCTGCCATGAGTTCTTGGTCGGGAAAAAGTTTTTTTCGTCTTTTAATTCTT
>JAVBRH010000002.1:0-3776 GCA_031548225.1 Apibacter sp. | reverse complement strand
CAGATGAAGAGTTATTGGAATTGTATTTGGAAGTGTCTGAAGAACTAGGAGAAACAGAAACAGGGGCAACCGGACGAGAATTGGAAAAAGAGTTAGGCTTTAGTGCGGGGAGTTTTTTCAATAAGATTTGGTGGTCTTAATAATTTAAGAAGAATATTAAATTTGAAAGAAAGAAATCAAGGAAAGCCAAGGTATACAAAAGAAGAAATAAGAACTCAGTTATTGAAAAAATATGAAGAATATGGAAGAAAACTGACTTCTGCTGAATTAAAGAAAATTCATGAAGAATCAATGGAAGAAGATAATTGGATATTTCCAGGATATACAACGATACTAAAATATTTTCAAACAACAAGAATATCGGAAGTATGGAAGGAAGTATTAAAAAATAAGGAATTATTAGCTGAATAGTTGTTATACTTTTCAAGCGGATTTCTGAATTAAGAATGGCAGAGGGTGATCCCTTTTACCCTCCCCCCTGTTTTTGAAAGCACCATTTAAGATATGCATTTGTTTAGAAAGAATATTCTACACACTTCGCCTGATAAATCTATATTAGAACGAAAATATGATATTAGTAAATTAATTAATAAAAAACGTTATAAATAATTAAAAAACAAATTGACAATTGAATTGAGGTATAGTAAAATATTCCTAAGTTAAATCTAAGGAAGTCGAAAAAAATAACCATGTTATGAATATCGGCTTTTTTAAATAAAAGGGAATGACGGAGGAAGAGTATGGGAATGGAGAAAATAGAAAAATTAATGAAAAGGTATATGGAAAAATCGAATGAAAAAGATAAGTTAATATTGGCATCAGAATTTTTTGGTTTGTCTGCAGGAGAGATGTCATGCTTTCGGGGAATGCTGGCAGAATTTGCAGAAGATAAAGCAGAGTATGGGGAAATAATGGATAATATGTTGGAAAAACGTTCTGAAAATACCATAAGAAATGACAGGAAAAGATACTATCTGTATTCATGTGTATCAGAGGCGGGAAAAGAATTAGTTTTAGAATTAAGTATAGAGAGAATAAAAGTAATACTGGGACTTGAAAAAAAAGATCCTGTGCAATATAGAGAAGTGTTGGAATTATTGGGCAAAGAAGGAATGACAAAAGAAATATTATATGATTATCTTGATAAGAATGTAAAAAAAGAAGAGTCAGTATATATAAAAGTAAATGAAAATCTAAAACCATTAACAGATTTTATAAAAAAAGCAAAGCGTATAGAAGCAGGAAAATTTTCAGTTAGTATGAATGCAATGATAAAAAGTGTAGGTACTCAGCTTTCAGATATATTAAGAATATGGGAAAAAGTACCGGATGTACAGGAATTCAGAAAGATACTGGGAGATAAGCCAAATTATCTTGATGTTTCTACAGGTGTATATTTTTAGAATAGAAAATTTTAATGATTTACAGGTATTATGAAATATCTATTTTTGTAGTATCCGGAAATAATTAAAAAAAGAAAACGTAAAAATATTTTGTATATTAATCTTTAAAATTAAAATATAAATTATATTATTATTTTTTTTAAAAAATAAAATACAATTATTAGATTAAAAAAATAAGGAAAACATATTTTTTAATAAAAGATAAATATACAGGATTAGTGTCAAAAATCAATATATAAGAAGGGAGTAAAAAGGAGAATGAAGTTAGCAGAAAATGGGAGGATAAAAAATGAAGAAAGGTAAATGGGGAAAGATTGTAAGGATATTCTTTAATTACATTAAAGAGATATTCCGGAATGAAAAAGACTTTGTAAGAAGAAATGTGGCTTTGGGGCTATTACTGGGAATGATGAACAGCTTTGTATTTGCAGATATAAAGCTTGACAGGAATGCTAATCAGAATACAAGCATAGACAGAGCTCAGAATAATCAGGCAGTAATAATAAATATAAATACACCGAATAATAAAGGAATTAGCGTAAATGACTTTGAAAATTTCCAGACTAAAGAAGGAGTAGTATTTAATAACTTTGGTTCCGGAGTAGGACGAAGTTATCTGGCAGGAATGATGGCAGCCAATCCCAACCTAAGTAAAGAACAGGCAGCAAGGCTGATACTGAACAGGGTTGGAGGACAAAACAGGGTAGAAATAGAAGCTTTTTTAGAAGTGATGTCTCATGATAAAACTGATGTTTTGTTTTCATCGACGAATGGATTTTACTTGAATAATACCGGATTCATAAACTTTGATAAGGTCATGTTCACTACATCAAGAGTAGATCTGGACGGAAACGGGAATCTTCTTCCGTTTAATGTGAGATCTGGGAATATTACAGTTGGAAGAGATGGAATAAATGCAGAGGGTGTAAGATATCTGGCATTACTTTCAAAGAGTATAAATATAGACGGGCAGATAAATGCAAAAGATGCAGAGGTAAACCTGATAGCAGGTGATTTCGACTATAATCCTGAAACAAGAGAATATACAAAGCAGGGACCTGGTAGCAATGAACTTTTGATATCAGCAACAAATTATGGAAGTATTTATTCTAATATACTGATAGTAGCTTCAAACGGTGATGTGGGAGTAAAAGGAGATTTGATTTCTGAACGTGTATTGAAGATCAATGCAGACGGAACAGTAGTAACTAACAGGACACAAGCCGGAGAAAGTATAGATATAAAGGCTAAGGAATATGTTCAGGAAGGCTCAACTTACTCTGAAAAAAAAGTAAGGATAGAAGCTGATAAAACAACATTAAAAGGTTCAGGAACCCAGACAGGGGAACTGGAAGTAACAGGGAACCTTGATAATAATACAACTGTGTATTCCAAGGGGAATATAACAGTAGGCGGAGATGGCAAAAGTAAAGGACAGCTTTTGTCAGAAGGTTCTTTGGAAATAAAAGGAAATCTTGAATCTGAAAATCTGGTTTACGGGAAAGATGAAATAAAGATAGGAAAGAATCTTGTAAATAAATCAGATATGCAGAGTGAAAATGATATAAATATAAATGGTGATGTAAATAATTCAGGAAAAATTCTTGCTGATAAAAAACTGAATATAAAAGGTAATGCAGCAAATCATGGGACTTTATACGGTAAAGACAGTATAAAAATAGAAAAGAACCTGAATAATACTGGTAATGTCCAAACAGCAGGAGATTTAAGCAGTAAAGATGTTTTTAATAGTGGGAAAATAATTGCTGAAGGAAACATAGAAACGGAAAATATAGAAAATAATAATGAAATACTGACTAATGGAGAACTAAAATCAAAAAATATAGAAAATAAAACAACTGGAAAGATAAATACAGGAAATGGAATAAGCACATCAGGAAATGTAAAAAATCAAGGTACCATGAATACAAATGGTGACTTGACAGTAACAGGGAACTTTGAAAATAATAATATAGTAAATGCAGGAGGGGTACTAACTGCGAGAAATGTGAACAATACTGGCGTTTTGAAGGTATCAGATAGGATAGTTTCAAGAGGAATTACATTTACAAATAGTGGAGAGATACTGACAGAAAATCTGGATGTGGATGTATCGGGAAATGTCATTAACAGTAATAAATTAATAGTTTTGGACAATGCAAGAATAAAAGGGAACAGCATTAATAACCAAAATTACATAAGTGCCACAAATATGGAGCTGATAACAACAAGTCTCTTAAATAATGGGACGCTTGCAGCTGATAAGGTTTTAAAAGCTAATAATGTGTTCATCAATAATGCAGGCGGTTACATAGGTTCAAATCAAAAGGTGGAACTTAATAACACGAACTTAGCAAACAGTGGAACACTAGA
>JAVBRH010000283.1:0-4065 GCA_031548225.1 Apibacter sp. | reverse complement strand
CCAGTAATTCGGTGATTCGGTCCATACCCTGATGGCAATATCCGTGGAATCTTTGTTTATTTTCAACACTCCGATAAAAGGTTCGGGCGTTTTCAGAATTTCCGGTTTTGAGTTTATGATTTCCTTTATAATGTCTTTGATTTGAAGGAAAGAATGCTTGTTATAGTTTGCATTTATAATAACATCCACTCTTCTTTCTTTTTGAACGGAATGGTTTAGAATATTACTTGTGGAAAGTTTTCCATTGGGTATATAAACGGTTTTGTAGTCTCCGGTAGTCAGAATGGTGTATAAAATCCCTATGGACTTCACCGTTCCTTCTTCTCCCTGGGCTACGATATAATCTCCGACTTTAATGGGTTTATTAAACAAAATCATAACTCCTCCGGCAAAATTCCCTAAATTATCCTTCATAGCCATACCAACGGCTAAACCGGCGGAGGCTATCAAAGCGGCAAAAGAAGTGGTCTGGATACCTAAAACCCCGATGATGGACATCAGCAGCATAAGGGTTAAGGTAATATTTACCAGACTGCCCAGAAATGTTTTTACCGATTTATCTACCTTTTTCGTATCCAGAATTTTCTGGACGAATTTTCCAATCCACCGGATGATAAATCTACCGATGTAGTAAACAATAAGACAGGTAATTATCTTTATACCCAGTTCATACCCTAAGTCTAACAGCCGATCCCATAATTTTTCAATAACCGTAGGATTGAGCAAGTCCTTGGTTGCCGCATCAGTAACCTGATATATATTCATTATATGTTTAAAATAGAATTAAGAAATATCCTGACATAGCTCAACTAACACACCGTTGGTTGATTTAGGATGAAGAAATACCACCAGTTTGTTATCAGCACCTTTTTTAGGAGTTTCGTTCAGGATTTCAAATCCTTCAGCTTTAAGGCGTTTCATTTCTTCTTCAATATTGTCAACAGCAAAGGCAATATGATGAATACCTTCACTTTTCTTTTCAAGATATTTAGCTATGGCACTGTCATCTTTAGTAGCTTCCAGCAATTCAATTTTACTTTCCCCAATCATAAAAAACTCGGTTTTCACACCTTCGCTTTCCACTTCTTCGGTTTTATAGGATTGATTTCCTAATAGTTTGGAAAATAATAATTTGGATTTTTCTAAATCCTTTACAGCGATACCTAAATGTTCTATTTTTTTCATAAGAATTTATGTTATATAAAAGTGCTTAAAATTACATAATAAATTTAAAGTATGAAAAATCTAGAACTATTAATCAAGTATTTTATCTTAAAATCAGATATCTATGAAATGGATCGGAATGAATTTAAAAACTCTATAATAATTAATATCAATGATTTAAAAAATAATAATTCTCAACGGGTTATATCAACTCTTTATTTTTTCTTCCTAATTTTGTGTTATATTACTTCATCAAATTTATCACATATAAGGAGAGGTACCAGTTAATATTTACTGTAGTTTTTAATTTATTATATTTGTTTGTTATGGAAAGAAATGAAATAAACAAACAATATGCTAAATTTTTAGCGGGAGCTTTAGGATTTAACCCTAGTGTTTTTCCTTACTATGATACATCAAAAGAAGAATTTGTAGATATTATAAGTTTAGATGATCCAATTGATAAGAATGTGAAATTTTATGGTTCAATAGGGGTATCAAATTATCCTAATATGATAGAAATGAAGGATAACACTCAAAAAAATATTCCTGTAGAACTTCTCATGGCAGGATATAAAAAGTACGATAAAATTCCAAATATTTTAGCTACGGTATCTTTTTATATTATGAAGCAAGGTTGGAGTTGTCAACCGGGTACAGTATTTAAACAGATATTGGATGATTATTATGACACCGGATTAAAACATATTTTATTTAATAGGCCGTTTTTATGGGAAGATAAGTTATCTGATTTAAAATTTGATGATAAAAAAATTAATCCTTTATTGTTAGTGCCAATTTCAGAGAGAGAATTGGAGTATAAATTATCACATGGATATTCTGCATTAGAAGATTTATTTGGGAAACATAATATAGATATTTTTGATTTGGAGAGACAGTCTGTAATATAAATAAAAACAGTAGGAGACTTAAAAATCAGAATATCAATCCTAAAGAAAAAGTTGTTCCACAAAGTAAATGCAGGGAGAAATGAAAGGTGATAAAGACCTTATAAAGTTGAGTTTATAAAAGAACCTAAGATATTCCAATAACAATTCAAATAAACACCTTGTGACAGACCGGATACAAAAGAACTTTGTTTCCTGGTCTAAGCTTTAATGGAAATCTAAAAAAGCACAGATAATTAAAATTTTACAGAATAGGTAAAATTCCCTAAATTTGTAACTATATATGGAGAGTAACCGGCAAAGAAAAATAAATCAATTGCTGCAGGAAGATCTGGCAGAGATTTTCCGCAAACAGTCCACAGAGATGGGGAAGGGGATTCTTATTTCCGTTACGGAGGTCAAGGTTTCTCCTGATTTGGGAGTGGCAAAGGTATATGTAAGTATATTTCCTCAGGAGTATAGAGTTCCTTTAATGAAGGAGATAGATATAATAAAATCCAGGATTAGAAAGATTCTGGGCTCCAAATTAGCAAAACAATTAAGACAAATTCCGGAATTGCTGTTTTATCTGGATACAACTCTGGATGATGTGGAAAAGATAGAAAAGGCATTGAAGGGAGAAGATGAAAACCCTATTTTATAATTTGTGAAAAATTTATCCTGGTACATAGCTTTTAGATATTTCATTTCTAAAAAAAGCACTCAGGCTGTGAGTATCATCATGTACACATCACTTATAGCCATTGCCATTGCTACCTGTGCCATGTTCGTTATCCTTTCCGTATTCAGCGGTTTGGAGAGTCTCAATATTAAACTTTTCAGCGATGTCAATCCGGATCTGAAAATTTTACCTGCTTCAGGAAAAACGTTGAAGGATATAGGTAAAATAGATAAAATCATGTTATCCCATAAAAAAGATATAGAAGCATCCTCTAAAGTCATAGAGGAAAAGGTCTATGTCTTATTTGATGAAAAAGATGAGATCGCGTATTTGAAAGGAGTGGATGAAAATTTCCTTAAAGTTGTAAAAATAGATACCTGCTTTCAGGCCGGAACTTTTCCGGATATTGCAAATGATAATGAATCAGCTTTTGGAAATACCCTGGCGTATCGTTTGGGAATACCTATAGATTCATTGGTATCCCTCTATATGCCCAAGCCGGGAAAAGGGCTTTTAACCGTGGATAATTCGTTTGAAAAAACCCGGGTAGAGATGAAAGGGGTTTTTAAACTGAACGACCAGTATGAGAATTATATTTTCGTGCCTATACAGGTTTCCCGGAAGCTGTTGAATCTTCCTGCCGAAAGTGCTTTCTCCGTTGAAATAAAAACAAAAAATAAAGATGTATCATCCCTCCAGTCGATTCTGAAATCGGAGTTGGGAGATCAGTATCAGGTTCTGACCCGCCAGGAGCAGGATGCTTCCTTTCTGAAAATGATGAAAGTGGAACAATTGTTTATCTACTTGATTTTCATTCTGGTAATTGTCATAGCTTCATTTAACCTTGCCGGGGCCATTATTATTATTATCCTGGATAAGAAATATCAGTCTTTGTCCTTGATTTCTTTAGGTTACAGTATAAGTAAATTAAAAAGGCTGTTTTTTACCATAGGAATCATTATAACGGTATCAGGAGTATTTTTAGGAATTATCCTGGGAACCATGCTGACCTGGCTGCAGGCTGATTTTTCTTTAGTCATGGCTAATCCGTTTATGCCTTTCCCGGTGAAATTTGCTCTTTCCAACTATATTATAGTATTATCTACCGTTTTATTTATCGGTGTTCTGGTTTCTTTCCTTTCTTCCAGAAAACTCAATTTCCAGATTTAAACTGAACAGGAAAAATGCTAATAAATATCATCTAATGATTTTTTGATTTTAATAGTAAATTAATGTTGATTTTTATTATATTTGTATAATATCGAGATAAATGGAAAAGAAGAAGCCACACATAAAATACAAAAAAATCCAAGTAATTTTTTTAACCTTTAA
>JAVBRH010000069.1:0-6182 GCA_031548225.1 Apibacter sp. | reverse complement strand
GTTATGGAACTTTATACCGTAGAATTAAAACTAAGAAGAGCCGCTCCGGAAGATTTGAAGGAAAATAGTAATGGAATATGGAAACTGAAAAGAAATTTTTCCGTCTATCTCTATGACTCCCGCCCGAATATTTTCTCCGGCCCTATTCTCTTATCCCCGGAGATAGATTTGGAAAGACTGGCTTCTTACCTGAAACAAGGACTGATTTATATTCCGGACTGCTTTTGCAAGGACATTCCGACTGTCTGGGCAGATGTGGAAGCCGAAAATGCGCAAAGAGAGGCTGAAAAACAAAAAGAAGCTAAATAATAAACAATTAAAAGTCAAATTATGAAACAATTAACAACAGGCCAGGCTATTATATTTTCACAAAGTAAAATATGGGAAACATGGACAGATGATCAGATTGTCCGCCTCCAGCTATTTCAGGGCAAGTTATGTATTCCTTTTGGAAGGTTTAAGGCAGCTATCACTAAAGTATTATGCCGACCAGTTTATACTCATGAATTTGCTTTTCGTCAAGGGCTTATAAAAGAATATTTAAGTAAAAAAACTGCTCCGACTTTTGAGGAGATAATTAATCTAATCCCTGAAGATAAACGAATAATACTAACCCAATTAAAATAAATAAAAAATGTACGAAATTTTAAAACACAAACTTGGAACTTTTAGATTCCGGTTAAAAGACAATGAAGGAAACATCCTGTTGAGGAGTTCTGGATATACACAAAAAACTAATTGTAAGAAAGGAATTAGTTCAGTAAAAAAGAATACACAAAAAGAGGAAAGAATTGAACTAATATCTTCATACCCTTTTGGTTACAGAATTATTCTAAAATCTGGAAATTATAGAATAATTGCTACTAGTGAGGTTTATAAATCTGAAATTGAAGCGAAAAACTCCATTAAAAAAGTAATGAGTATTGGAGATATTGCTTTCACTCTGGATTTAACTAAATAGGAAGTTATGTTAGAAGTCATATTCTGCTTCACAGTATTTATTCTTGGAGTATTTCTTAAAGACTTTAGAAAATGAAGCCCACAACTCTCAATAGTACCGATCCCAATTTAGAGCGGAAAATATCCGCTCTGAAAAAGAAAAAGAAAAGTTTTGTAGTGCAGGATCCGTCCGGATTAAAAACGCATTATGAATATACTGGACAACTAAATATAACTAACGGCAGGGAGAGTGATCTTCCTGCCACTAAAACCAAATAAGGTTATGGACAAAGCAATAGAAAAAATACTAAAGGATATAGAGTTCCACGAGAAGGAGCTGGAGAAGTTAAAGAAAGCCCTGGCTGCACTTCAGGAAGTATGCGAACATCCTGAAGAGAAACAGATATACTTAGGTAATAATCACAATAATGCCATCTACGAATGTAAAATATGTAAAAAACGATTTTATGAATAAAATAAAAAAGCAAATAATTATAAGTATAATACTTTATCTGTTAATTCTGGCGATTATTTATCTGGGAATGTCATTTATCTATTTAAGCCTCAATCCCTTTTTTTGGGAAATCGAATACCGGGTGCTTTTTAGCGTGGTAATGGTAGCAATAGCAGTCGTGTTAACTATGAAGCTATTAGTAGAAATAGGATAAAAATAGAAATTATGAATGAAAAAGATAAACTGAATTTATTGATAGTGTTGAAATTATTAATGAATATCATAGTAATCGCGGTCGGTTGCCTGTTATTTCAGGGAGGATATACAGGTATAGGATTATTCCTGATTACGATATGCTCCATATCTTCAATTAGTGAAATTATTGATATAGAATAATGAAAATATTAGTAAAATCATTTGGAGAAAAAGGCTCCGATCAGTGGTATATGACTGCGGATAATAATAGGCATCAGTGTGGCGAAAAAGAAATTGATATGTTTTGGTATAGATGGATAAGAGGACTGGGATTTAGAAATGATGATGATACCTATGTAATATTTGAATTTAATGAGCCACAGGAATTTAGTATAAAAAATAAATAAAATTGAAAACTATGAATTTTATAATTGAAAGAACTGATGAATATCAGGCTTACAAAATAAGGCATTCGGAAACAAGCATGTATTGGTCGGATATCCTTATTGATTGTGGAAATAACTCCGGAAGATTAATAATTGTTTCCGATTATGGAAAATGGTCTCACTATTGGGACGGATGCGGAAAACCGTTTAAAGAATTTCTAATTGATTTAGAAAAAGAAGAATATTATGTAGGTCGAAAATTTAAGGCATTTAATACAGATGGGGAAATATCCTCTCAATTTAAAAGATTCTGGAAAGAGGTGTGGCCTGTATTTACCAATATGCTTAAAAAAGAAATCGAACATGACACTTTCCTTTAAAACCCAAATCGATGGCGAGCCTACTTATTTTGTACATAAAATATGGAATGGACTTGAAAATATACTGAAAATATCTCCAGATCGTCTTTGTATTGACTGGTTTGGCCATTTAACTTCCGCTCGAATTTATTTTGCGATAAATCCCGACTTAGCTCCTAAAATCCATACTATCAGGGAAGATCGAAAAGAACGATGGAAGCCTGGAACCTGGATTCATTTTGTAATTAATAACCGGACTCCGGACAGACTACAGTTTGCTCCGGTAGTGAAGTGTGTAAGTGTTCAAAAAATTAAAATTACTTATGATAATATTCCTCCTCTGGGTAGATGTGCAAGTATTTCCGTAGATGGAAAGTATCTCTTTCCTACAGATATTTATTTACTGGCTAAAAATGATGGGTTTGATAGTATAGGAGACCTTTTAGAGTATTTCAATAAGGATTTTGAGGGTAAGATTGTTCACTGGACGGACTTTAAATATTGAGGTATGAAACTAAAAAAAACAAAATTGAAAATCCTTAAAAACGATATTAATAAGAATAAAAGAAAAATAAGACTAAAAGACTTATTAATATGGTTAGGGAGAATTAAAGCAGACGTGGAATATGGACTACTGGACAAAAAAATGTTTATGATCTCCTTTAAACATAACGATCAAAAATACCAGGTATGGAATCTCAAAAAAGACAACTTAAAAAAACAGAATAATCCTTTCCTTAAAGACTTATATAAAGAATTTCAGCTGTATTTAGAGAAAGAATTAGGCAAAGCGCCAAAGCCTCCATAAATTAAAATCAATAAAAAATCACTCCTCTCCGGAGTGATTTTATTATTTACAATATATGGTAAATAATATTAGTCTATTAATTAAATTTTGTTAATTTTGTATATATAAACCTATATATGTTTGAGCCAAAAGAATATAGCAAAAAAGTAAGAAACCTCCCGATTATTTGCAGCCTGGAGCTCTCCTTTGATGGAGAAATAGCTCCCATGACCGTTGGAGGAATACAGGCTTTTTTAGATACTCACTGGCTTACAGGAACATTTTCGAGTGCCTATTTTACTAAAGCCTCATTTACTTTTGGAGAAAAAACTATTCTTACTGAAGCCGGGTACTGCTGTGAGCAGACCTTAAAATTCCGCTTCCCTTCCAATGACGCAAAGAGAAGCTCTCGTATCTCCATGCTTCAACAGTTAAAATTTATCAGGCTCATACTTAATAATGGCTCTTCAGCTCTATTAGGAATTAATGACTTTACCCAGAATGCAAAAATGAAGTATGAGTCGGAATCTACCCTTCAAATTACGGAAATTACCTTTACCAATTTGAGTTTATCCCCTTTGAACTTTATTGCCTGATGAAATCACAGCCTTACATACAGCATACCCTGTTTCCGGTTAATATTGAAAAAGAAGTTCCGGAGGATATCAATGTGATTCCCTTCTTCCTGCCGAAAAGATACCTTAGTTTTTTATACAAATCCTTTGGAAACAAAGAATGCAGCTATTTAAATAAAAAAGTAACTGCCATTCAGATTTACCAGGCTTCCAGCTTTGGGAAATACCTTTCCCTTTTACTTCAAAAATCCCGGGTTCCCGTAAATATAAAACAGTGCAATCTGTTTTTTTCCATTAATGAAGTCGGATATAAAAACGGAATATACAAACGCCAGTCCGGAAAATATTCCCTGCTCGAAGTTCCCCCAGAATTATCCGCAGATCTCATCAATTACATTCACGATTACTTCATTCTCTCCCTCGTTTCCTTTGTGGACGGATATAAAGAATCCGGAAAAGAGATCATGGAAGGAATTATCTGCTTTATGGACCAATACGAGCTCTGGGATCATTGGGACAAAAGGTCCCTGCACCGGATTTATTACCGCGACAAGTCCAGAGGACAGGCTTCCCGCTTTTGCTTCCCTCACAAATAACGTGTCACACATTCGTACATAGCGCCTTGATACTTTTGACAATAAATTCAGCGCCATGAAGTACGAATTTAATTTCACGGACACATCCATAAAACTCAATCGTCTGGTAGTGCCTAAGACCTGGTACATAGATCAGGAGTCTAACGTTGACAGGGTTATAATATGCAATGTATTTTACCCCCTCCTCACTTTGATAAAATGTCCCATAAAAGAGATTTCATTAAATGGAGCGGCCTACGACAGCATTGAAAAACTATCAGAGGCGCTAACTCCCATACTTTTTAAAGAAGGCAGGGCAGACGGGAGCGTAGGCGGGTCTGACGACTGGTCACGTACCGGAAATTCCGGTACCGATCCGGAAAAAAACTTCATGGGGACAATAGACGAAAAAGATTTAGTCTTTAAAACTCATAATTTAGAAAGATTTATTCTGACTAAAGACGGGAAATACATCTTTAAAAATATAAATGCTTCCACTCCCACTTCCGAAGGAAACCCCCTGGGAGTGGATAAAAACGGCGAGATAATTACCGTTAATAGTTCCTCCGGCGTTAAACCCCTTAACAACACAGCCATAGGAGACGGAGCATTAGCAGCTAATGAAACCTCCCCCGATAATTCTGCTTTTGGCTTCAAGGCTTTAAACAAGCTCAAAACCGGAGATATGAATACAGCTGCCGGAGCCGGAGCTGCTGCCAATGTAGTAGACTCTATCAATTCAACAGTAGTGGGTGCTTATGCAGCTCCCAGTACAAATAATTTAAATTACGATACGTTCATTGGTGCCGGGGTAGGCTGGCTTTGGAATGGAGGTACTTATGGCTCTTTGACTGTTCCCGGCGTGATTAGGAAATCAGGTAATAACGTAATTGTCGGCAATTTTGCAGGCGCCTATACCTATCGCGGATTTGGAAACGTCATCATAGGAGACGAATGTGGTTATAATTTCAAGAATTATGGCGATTACAATGTAATGATCGGAAAAGGCATTACCAGAGAGAGGCAGTATGCCGGGGATTGCTCTGTGTTTATCGGAAACTACTTCCCTAATGGCTATTTTGGAACTTATGTTAGCAACAAATTTGGTATTCATTCACAGCCTCCAATAGCAGAGGGCGGTGAAGGTCCTTATGCAATTCCAACAGTATATGGTGATTTCAAAGAACGCACGGTAGGAATAGGAGGGAAATTATCTTTAAATCCCCAATATAATCCTAACGTTGACAACGACGAAACCTTTGTTCAAACTAAGATAGTAGTAGGTAATGATAGCGGGCAGTTAGCCTTTAAGACCGACACAGGCTGGAAAATTCCTGAAGCCATATTAAATGATATAATCAATTACGGCGATCCCTATCAGACAGTTAGATTTAGGAGACAGGGCGATCTGGTTATAATAGAAGGAGTCGTAAAAGGCACTCCCACAATCCCGGAAAATGTAGTACTCTTTTCCCTTCCTGAAGGATTTCGGCCGAAAACAAACAGAATATTTGGCACTAAAGACCATAACATAATTGTAGAAAAATCCGGCCATGTCCGGGCTACTAATTTCAATCAGGAACTTACCACTTTAGACCACATTCAATTTTATATCAATTAAAAATATGAAAAACACATTTAACGAAATATACAGCTCATTCTCCGAATTTTTTCGGCGGTTTGGAGCATTAATAATCCTGATAATAGTAAGCTATATGGCAAAAGTAATTTTTACCGAAGGAGCCAATAAGGGAGTGTTACTAAGAAGTATTTTAAAAATCCCCATGGCGGCATTGATAGGATTATCAGCATACATTTTCCTGATCAATCACACAGACTTTAAAAATGATACCTGCGTTGCACTTACCTGTGTATCATGCGCCTTTACCGGAGAAATCTACGACATTATAAT
>JAVBRH010000135.1:0-6449 GCA_031548225.1 Apibacter sp. | reverse complement strand
AGACCTGGAAGCCAAACAAAGGAACATAAAAAAGGTTGTTCTCAAAGGGGAAGTTATGGAAGAACATGTGGAAGTTGAAAATTACGGGGCAGACCGGAAAAAACTATTACCCACAGACATAGGGCTGGTAGTTAATGAGTTTTTAACCCTGCATTTTCCTAACATCCTAGATTATGGTTTTACAGCTAAAGTAGAGGAAGATTTTGATAATATAGCAGAGGGAAATGAGAATTGGAAGGAGATGCTGAGCGGTTTTTACGGAGATTTTCACCCTCATGTGGAAGAAGTTAAAGAAACGGCAGAACGTGCTACCGGAGAGAGACTGTTAGGACAGGATCCGGGAAGCGGGAAAAATGTATATGCCCGGATCGGACGTTTTGGACCTATGGTACAGATAGGAGAGGCAGAGGATGAAGAAAAGCCGAGGTTTGCCGGGTTGATGAAAGGCCAGCAGATTAATTCCATAACTTTGGAAGAAGCAATGAAATTATTTGAATTGCCGAGATATTTAGGCGATTATGAAGATAAAAAGGTGGAAGTGAATACAGGAAGGTTTGGGCCTTATGTAAAACACGATTCCAAGTTTGTTTCTTTAAAACCCAAGGAAGGAGATGAAATTTCCACTATCACTTTAGAAAGAGCAGTGGAGCTGATAGAAGCCAAAAGAGAGGCAGACCGGAATAAATTCATTAAATCCTTTGATTCCGAAAATCCGGTTATTGAAATACTGAACGGACGCTGGGGGCCCTATATTAAACAAGGAAAAGAGAATTATAAAATTCCTAAAGGAACGGAAGCAGAAAAACTGACTCTGGAAGAGGTACTGAAGATTATTTCGGAAGCAGGAGTTAAAGCAAAATCTCAAACTAAAACCAAAAAGAAAAAATAGTGGGAGCTTTACAGGACTTTTTACAACCGGTTGATGAAGCACAGTTATATACTAAACCTGATTCTGTTGGAAGTAGGGTACAACTGTATTGGGAGGAAACGCTGGTCGAAAAAAGCATAGTTTTAATCGGGTGTCCTGACCTGAGAGGCTCTGAATATTCCAAAGAATATTCCAACATAAGCAGGATAAGGGAAGAATTTTACCGCTTAGTCTGGAATAACTGGGATTTCGAATTGTATGATCTGGGAGATATTATTCCGGGGAATGAACAGGAAGATACGGATTTTGCTTTAAAAAGGGTGCTGGAAGAGCTGTGGAAAATGAAAGTATATCCGGTTATTTTGGGAGGAAGTATGTGTCTGAATTATACGGTTTACAAGGCTTTATCCAAATTAGATAAACCGCTTAATTTTACAGCGATTGATACTAAAATAGAAATAGGAGATCCGGGGGATGGACTTGAAGAAAAAAATTATCTTTCCCGGATGATAATGGAAGAAAACAATCTGTTATTCAATTTCACTAATGTCGGGTACCAAAGCTACTTTGTTCCCCAGTCGGTCGTGAAAACCTTTGATAATCTTGATTTTGAAGGAATCAGATTGGGGAATATAACCGAAAACCTGAAAAATTCAGAACCCGTATTCCGAAGCTCCGACTTTGTAGGAATTAATCTGGATGCAGTAGAATCCTACGATGGAACCCTGTCGGTTGGAAGCTCTGCCAATGGATTTACCAACAGGGAGATATGTACTCTTGCCAGATATATAGGATTATCCAAACAGGTAAAAGCGACGGGGATTTATAATTTTTTGGGATATTCACACAATAAAATGAACGAAAAGTTAGTTTCTCAACTGTTGTGGTATCTGATTGACGGAAAGAATCAACAACAGTATTATGAAAATGAAGAATATATAAAATATATAGTATTGCATGAAGATAAAGAACTGGTATTTTTGAAAGATAAATATGTGGACAGATGGTGGCTGGCGGTTAACCTGGATGCGGATAATGTACCCGTATATCTGGTTCCCTGTTCGGCAGAAGATTATAAAGATGCATTGGAAGGAAACATACCGGAAAAATACTGGAAGACTTTTAAAAGATTTTTATAAAAAATTAAGATAGACATATACTATAGTACACAATAAATCCGTTTGTAAGAAAACAAAAATTTTTAAGTGTACTAAAAAAATAGTAGTTTTACACTTTTTTAAAAGAAAACATTTTGGTTATAATGAGAAAAGTATTATTACTCTTATTGACGGCAACAACGATAATTTCTTGTAACTCATCCAAGAAAGGAAGAGCGGGGAAACCAGGTATTCAGGGAGAAATTGTGGCAACCGAAAAAAGCCAGCAATGGAACGCCAAAAGACCTTATGGAATGGTTCCCATTCCCGGAGGGGCTTTCGTTTTAGGGCAATCCGACATGGATTTCACCTCAACGGATACCAAAGCACCTTTAACAACGGTTACGGTTTCTGCTTTTTATATGGATGACACGGAAGTTACCAATGCTGAATATCGAATCTTTGTAAATTATGTCAGAGATTCCATTGTTCGTTCCCAATTGGCAGAGAGAGCAGGAGATGAAGGCGGAGATGAAGAAGGAATAGGAAGATATGCCTATTTGAATAAAAAGTCTGAAGATGAGGAAAACGCCTATCAAACAATGATAAACGAAAGAGGAGGACGAGACGGGTATGATGAGTCTAAAAAGTTAGACTGGTCAGTGCCTATAGAATGGAATACTTCCCGATATCCGGACGTTGCCTATGCAGAAGTAATGGAATCATTATATTATCCCCCGGAAGAACGTTTCAATAACGAACGGGTATTGGATTCAAGAAAGCTGGTTTACCGGTTTACCTGGGTGGATCAACTCGAAGCAGTTAAGAAAAAAGGAAGAGGAGAAAACTTCCTGAAAACGGAATCTATAGCTATTTATCCGGATACAACCGTATGGTTGAGGGATTTTAACTACTCATTTAACGAACCATTGTTTGAACAATATTTTTGGCATAAAGCCTATTCCAAATATCCGGTAGTAGGAGTTACCTGGGATCAGGCAAGAGCTTTCTGTGCTTATAGTACCAAATCGAAAAACGATTTTAACCAAAGCAAGAAAAAGAAACTGGATAAAGTGTTTCCTTACCGGTTACCTTCAGAAGTGGAATGGGAATATGCAGCCAGAGGAGGTATGGAAAACGCTCCTTACCCATGGGGTGGGCCTTATTTGATTGATGACAGAGGATGCTACCTGGCAAACTTTAAACCTAAAAGAGGGGATTATATGGAGAATGAGAAAGGATATTTATACACTGCTCCGGTAAAATCGTTCCATAAAAACGGATTCGGATTATACGATATGGCGGGAAATGTCTCGGAATGGACGGTATCTGCTTATAATAACAGTTCCTATATTATTTCCTCCACTTTAAACCCTTACTTAGGAAACCGGATAGAAGACCCGAGAAAAGTAATTAAAGGAGGCTCATGGAAAGACATCGGATATATGCTGATGGTAAGTGAAAGAGACTGGGAAAACAAAGACTCAGCGCGAAGCTACATAGGTTTCCGAAGAGTACAGACTATTCCGGAAGGATCCAAAGTTAAATTTCCTCCGGTTCAAAAACATCAAATAAGATAAAAATTAAAATTTATAAATTATAATTAATTAAAAAACGTAAATAAAAATATGGCAGCAAAAGTAAATTCAAAAGATAAAGTTTTAAATATGGTGTACTCCTTAGGTGCAGCAGTGGTTATTCTGGGAGCATTATTTAAAATTAACCACCTGTCACTAGGTCCGGTAACAGGTAGCTGGATATTGGGATTAGGATTGGGAGTAGAAGCACTCATTTTTGTAATATTTGCTTTTGATCCGCCAAAAGGAGAATACGATTGGGAAAAAGCTTATCCGGAATTATTGGATGGACAGCCGGTACAGAGAAAAACACAAACTCCGGAGCCTCAAAAAATAACAGAAGCAGAAGTTTCCCTGTCTTCTAAATTGGATGAAATGCTTTCTCAAGCTAAGTTGGATGTGAATCTTATGGAAAAACTAAGAGGAGGAATCGAAAATTTTGGCTCTGCTGTTGAGGGAATTAATAAAACCGTGGAAGCTAATACCGCAACCGAAAAATACAAAGATCAGTTGTATCTGGCTTCTTCTCATTTGGAGAATTTAAATGCTTTATATCAGTTACAGTTAGATAACGGAAAAAAATATGTAGAAGCTAACCAAAAATATATTGATGATTTATCTAAAGCAGGACAAAACTCAGATGCTTTCCAACAGCAGCTGGCCGATTTAACTGCCAATTTAAATAACTTAAATAAAGTATATGGCGGTATGCTTAATGCCATGAAATCTTAATTTTTACTAACGGAATTAAATTAATTAAAAGTAAAAATGGCAGCAGGCACACTAACACCACGTCAGAAGATGATAAACCTAATGTACTTAGTGTTTATCGCGATGATGGCTATGAACGTAGACAGGGAGGTATTGAGATCCTTTGAAGGAGTAAATGAATCATTGGAATTATCTACCCGGTTAACTACTGAAAACAATGATACTTTCTATGAGCAGATAGAAAAAAAGAAAGCAGATGGAGATGAGGGATATATACTGACAGCTCAAAAAGCGGAGCAAGTAAAGACACAGGCAGGTGAGGCTATCAAGGCAATAGAAATTGTAAAAGCTTCTTTAGCTGAGAAAGCCGAATATAAAAAACCTAAAGAAGGAGAAGAAACCAATTATAACTCTTTGCAGAATACCGATGTGGTAAATAAGGTATTTTTTATTAATGATAACACTCCCACTAAGGAAGTGCAAAATATGATTGATAAAATTAAAGGGTTTGGTCAATTCATCATGAAAAGTGGAAATACTAAAGCGAAAGACAGAATAACCAAGTTATTTGATTTTTCAGCTTACAGTAAAAATAAAAAATCATGGGTAGTACATCAGTTTTATGATCAGCCGATGATTTCCGCTTTAACTAATCTGACAAGATTGGAAGCGAATATCAGAACGGAAGAAGGAAATATGGTAAGGGATTTATTATCTACCAAACTTCAGGATGAAATTGAGTTAAAAGCATTCGTACCTATTGTATCAGCTCCTAAATATGTGAAAGCAGGAGAAAACTTTAATGTAACTGTAGGTTTCGGAGCTTATGATAATACTTTGCAGGGATCTATTAACTTAAACGGACGGTCTGTGCCGTTATCCGGAGGAAAAGCAGTAGTAAACATGGTTGCTTCAGGAGTGGGACAACAGCACCTGTCAGGAAACATTACTTACCAGACTCCTAATGGACCTAAGACAGAGACGTTTAACGAGACTTATGAGGTAGTAGTAGATGTTACTAAGGAGTTACCAACAGGTGGTACTATAACAGCAGATAAGATGAATGTAGTGTATAGAGGAGTAGATAACCCGATGAGTGGTTCGGTAACCGGAGTAGATGCTTCTACTATTAGTATGTCCACATCCAATGGTAGCTTATCCCGTTCAGGAAAAGGATGGACTTACCGGGCAGGAGGCGGTGCAACAACTACCTTTACTATTTCAGGAAAAACTTCTTCAGGAAAACCGGTAAGTACTACGGTTAATTATAGAATTAAAAATATTCCGAGAGCCCAGGGGCAAATCAGAGGATCGAATGTGTTAGCTATGCCGGCTTCTTCTTTGCCTAACCAGACTGTAAGTGCTACCATTCCAGACTTTGACTTCCCGGTTTCGTTTACCGTAACAGGATTTAAAGTAAAAGTAACCGGACAACCGACGACCGCTGTGAGTGGAAGTTCGTTGAGAGGAGCAGCAGGAGCTTTATCTAAAGCGAAAGCAGGAGACCAGGTGTTGATATTTGATATTTCGGCAGTTCCTAGCGGAGCACCGGCTCAACAAAATCTTTCACCGATTGTAATTAATGTACAATAAAAAGAAATAATTTAAAATACTATTTTAAAAACATGAAATATCTAATAGTTTGTTTAACGGTCTTAATCAGTACAGGAGCATTTGCACAGAATATTCTGAATGCAAAGTCTCCCGAAGAATTAAGAAAAATGAGAACGGAAAGGTATGACGTAATTAACGGGGGAGATACCGTGTCAACCAAACCGAGCGTGCTGCCGTACGGATATATAGAAGATAAAGATATTCTATGGTCGAAAGTAGTATGGGAAATTATCGATTTGAATGAAAAACTGAATCAGCCCTATTACTATTCGCACGATGAAGTTACGGCTACTTACAAGTCTTTGTATGATGCCTTGTTTGACGGAATTGATTCAGGGAAAATTACGGAAGTCTATGATGACGATAATTTCACGACCAAAGTGGATTCAGCAAATCTTAAAGGTAAAATACAGTCGGTTAAAGAATCGGCTTGGTTACAAGAGAAGAGAGCCTCAGGAGAGCCTGTTACAGATCAGGATGTCCTGGAAGGAACCGATCACTTTAAAACGGATACAAGAAGTGTAAAATTGATAAAAATCAAAGGAATGTGGTATATGGATAAAAGGCTGGGACAGATGAAGT
>JAVBRH010000268.1:0-9220 GCA_031548225.1 Apibacter sp. | reverse complement strand
TTATAAGGTGTAAAATTTTTTTCATCACTCCCGGAATTAATCATTATATATATATGTTAAAGTTAGAGTACTTATATCCTCATTAGTATAACGGGCTTGAACACTAACCAGATTCCCGCTACCATCACGCACATCCTCTTGTCTTACCCGGGCACTTACAACATCTCCTTTGTTCAAATAGATCAGTACATTTAAAGTCAATTGTGAAGCAGTTATGGATTCAACAGAACTACTTCCTGCCGCTACTGCTGTAAGAGAAGATCCCGGCGGAGTATATGATAACCCATTAACCAGAACTTCTCCTGAATAATTCGCATTTTGGCTCGTGCTAACACTTTCCCCGTTTTTCCGGGCTCCCGTAACCAATGAAACCGTGTATAAACCCGTTTTGCCTACTGTAAGCTCGTTATTGTTTAATGTAAACAAATTACCGGGAAGTTCCTTCGATGCATCATAAACCAAATTAGTAAATAAAATCTTCCGGTATTCATTATTGGGCACATTAGCCTGCCCTTCATATCCCTGTCCATAAGCACAATATATACTGGAAGAGGTATAAGTTGCCGTTACACGGGTAAGAATCTGGATCCATTGTCCATCTTTCCAATAGTAAAAACCGTCAGGACTGGTGGTTGTACTAACTCCGCTTACTTTCCTTAAATGTATCAGATTTCCCTCTGATGTAGGATTAGTTGTTGGGAAATTACTTACAGTAGGAACTAAAATTCCATCCATCCCATTGGGAGATGAAGAACTAGATTCACTTACATGTAAGGTTGCTTGTGGCGTTGTCGTGTTAATACCCACCTGTGCATAGGCCTGACCTATTATCCCCATGCTTAAAGCGACTATAAAAAGCCTGTTTATTTTCATTGTTTTCTTGCTAAAAGTATTAGTTTTAAACTTATATATAAGTTTAGTGTAAAAAGGAAGTGATTATATTCATAGGAAAGTTTAGTGTTTTTTAAACATAGAGCGTAAAGATTTCCTGTTTTAAATTTTCTTTTCTGATAGCAGCTTTATTCATGACCTTATAATGTTTTACTGTTACAGTTACATTCAATTAAAATGAATCAAAAACCAGACCATTGTTGAATAATAAACTATTATCTATACTATATAGTTAGTAATTTGTTAATTCAAATACTATTTGTTTTTTATAAAAGTATCTAATATTACAAAATATAAAGTTTTTTCATAAAAAATGTTTTGTTAATTAGCCTTATTTAAAGCAAATGTAGCAGGAGTGAAATAATGATAAAGTTTTAATTATTATAGGTAATTAAGTTTCCTTCTGAATAATTTTTAATTAATTTAGTGTTTTAGTAAAAAAGAAAGCTAAAAATACAATCCTGGAAAATGAAAAAGCAAAAAAATAGCATTATCGCCATCATCCTAACTTTATGGATCATAGGTATTAGTTATTCCTGTTTCAGCGATAAAAAAGACGAAAAAAGTCATGAATCACCCAGTTTTAAGTTTGCCAAAATTGGAATGAGCGAGGCAGAAGTAATAAAAAATGCGGGGAAACCAACAATTGTAATAACCGACACAAAAAGAATAATCGAAGATCTTATTGATGATCGAAATAGGCTCAATGAATTTATTGTGAACTTTAAGAAGAGCAATGATGGTAGAATTGAACAGGAATTAGAAGTTTTAAATTCCGTTTTAAAAGACAATCCACAAGATAAAAACTTAAAAAAAGTAATTTATACGATTACGCAAACAGATGATAATGGATATACTTCCGAATATCAAAAACGTATTTATTATTTAGATGATAAACTTATTGAATTTTAATTATTTTCGGGAACAGGGTTATAAGGTGAAAAATCAAATTTATTATTTACATTTTCGAGATATTCGACACAACCATAAAATGAATAAAAGAAAAGATTTAAGCTAATATAAAATGATTAAATTTGCTATCTAAATTAAGAATATGAAAGATTTACAACATACCATTGAGAAAGTTTGGGAAGACCGCTCATTATTATCGGAAAGTCAATACCAACAGGCAGTCAGAGAAGTAATAGAATTATTGGATTCAGGGAAATTACGTGTAGCCCAGCCTTTGGGAGAGGGAAAATGGCAGGTGAACGAATGGGTAAAAAAGGCCGTGGTTTTATATTTCCCGATTCAGAATATGGAAACCCTGGAAGTGGGAATTTTTGAATACCATGATAAAATTCCTTTGAAAAGAGACTATGCAGCTAAAGGAGTACGGGTGGTACCTAGTGCGGTAGCCAGAAAAGGAGCTTATATTTCCAAAGGAGTAATCCTGATGCCTTCTTATGTAAATATCGGTGCCTATGTGGATGAAGGAACGATGGTCGATACCTGGGCAACGGTAGGAAGCTGTGCACAGATTGGAAAAAATGTCCATTTGAGCGGAGGAGTAGGTATCGGAGGAGTTTTAGAGCCATTGCAGGCAGCTCCGGTAATTATAGGAGATAACTGTTTTGTCGGTTCCCGTTGTATTGTTGTAGAAGGAGTTCATGTAGGAGACGAAGCCGTTTTAGGAGCTAATGTAACTTTAACCGCATCCACGAAAATTATTGATGTATCCGGAGATAAACCCGTTGAATATAAAGGATATGTTCCTCCACGTTCAGTGGTTATTCCCGGCTCTATCACTAAAAAATTCCCGGCAGGAGAATATGGAGTTACTTGTGCTTTGATCATTGGTCAGAGAAAAGAAAGTACAGATAAAAAAACATCGTTAAACGATGCTTTGAGAGAACATAGCGTGTCCATATAGTGACATATAAATCGGATTGAAAATCGGTGAAAGCGTTATTAATTCAATATAAACATATTGGTGATGTTTTAGTTACCAGTGTAATAGCCAATAATCTAAAGAAAATTTATCCGGATATAAAGATAGATTTTTTATGCTATAAGAAATATATGGGGGTGCTGCAAAAGAATCCCAACATAAGCCGGATTATTGCAGTAGATAGTGAACGTATAGATTCTTCCGTATTTTTCCTCTATAAGTATATCCGGTTAATAAGAAGTGAAAAGTATAATATTTTAATTGATTTATCTCAAAGTTTCAGTAGTATATCTATTACACTTTTTTCCGGTGCTGAAAAAAAATACAGCTTTTCCAAACCTGTTTTCAATCTGTTTTATGATAAAGTAGTTCCCAAAGTAGCGGAACCCGTTACCCAAACCTGTAATTTATTGGAAAACCGGCTGGTTATTCTGGAAGAATTTTTACAGGACAACCCAATACCTATTAATCCTCAGGCGAAAATATTTCTCACAGAAGAGGAAATTGCAGAGGCCCGGGAAACTATGGTTAATGCAGGAATCCGGTTTACCCGTCCGGTTATTATGCTGGGAGTTTTCGGATCCAATAAACATAGTACCTGGACCATAGGAAACATGGCAAAACTGATAGATCATATTTGGGGAAACCATCGGGCGGATTTGCTGTTTAATTACTTACCATCCCAGTATAAACAAGTCAACGAGTTACTTTCTTTACTCAATTCCAATACAAAAGTGTTTGTTCAGCCGGTGGGAAAAACAATCCGGGAATATGCTGCCTTTATGAAAAATTGCACCCTGTTTATAGGCAATGACAGCCGGGCGGTAATTACTGCAAAATCATTGCAAAAGCCCACGTTTACTATTTTTTCGCCTTATGTTCATAGGCAAGATATTGCCTGTTACGAAAACACGAGCTTACACCAAAGCGTTCACTTACAGGATTTTCTTCCAAGACTTTATGAGGATTTTTACCACAATGAATTACGGAAAGATTCCTCAAAGTTTTACCTGATGCTTTCCAATGAATTTGTTATTCAAAAAGTACGTCCTTTCTTGAGGGAACACTTATCTGCTTTTAAGAAAGTGAAATAACAGACAACCCCATCCGATAATCATAAAAACTCCCCCAATAGGAGTAACAGGGCCTAAAAATTTCAGGTTTACATTCCAATATTCGGAAAAGGCGAGAAAATAAATACTTACGGAAAAAAGGAAAGTTCCGATAATAATTCCCCATCCTGCCCATCGTTCCAATCCGGAAGAAAAAGACAGGGAAAACCCTAAAATCAGGAGAGCCAATGCCTGATACATCTGGTATCTAACCCCTGTTTCAAAACTGGTTAGTTTTTCTACGGATAATAATTTTTTAAAAGCATGAGCTCCGAAAGCTCCCAGGATTATAGAGGTTAAACCATACAAGGCTCCAAAAATCAATACGATGTTCTTCATAACATTGAGTTTATTTAGCTTGGCAAAGTTAGTAAACAATTGGTTAATATGCCAACTTACCAATAAATCCTCCCCAACCCTCCGAAGGAGGGCGCTCCCCTTCGGGGCTGGGAGACATGCCATTCAGAACGGAACGAAGCGGAGTGAAGAATCTCTCTAAAGCTCATTAACTACTCTTTTTATAAAAAATTCCTGAACCTGTTTAAAGATTTTCCACAAAATCGGTATGTCTTAAAATACTGATTTTCACTATGATTTTTTGTTTAATCGATTAAACAAAAAATGGAGTTTAAAAATTGCTACTTTTATTTATAAAAATTTAAACTGATTTTTAATTTTCCAGTAAATGACGGGTTATAAAATCCTTTTCCAGACTCCATCCCCTTGCCGGAGAATATTCCCGTCCGTAATAAATAATCTGGATATGAAGTTGATTCCACAATTCTTTGGGAAATAATCTTTTAGCATCTTTTTCCGTTTCTTCCACATTTTTTCCTTTAGATAATTTCCATAATTTCATTAAACGGTGAATATGGGTATCTACCGGAAAGGCTGGATGCCCAAATCCCTGGCTCATCACCACGGAAGCGGTTTTATGACCTACGCCGGGAAGAGCTTCCAGTTCTTCGAAACCTTCAGGGACTTCTCCATTGTATTTTTCCACTAAAATATTGGCTAGCTTATGAATGTTTTTGGACTTAGTATTGGATAACCCGATTTCCCTGATGTATTCTTTAATTTCCCAATCCGGGAGTTTCGCCATTCTGAATGCGTCAGGGGCAACTTTGAAAAGTGCCGGAGTTACCTCATTCACTTTTTTATCAGTAGTCTGGGCAGATAATAAAACGGAAATAAGCAAGGTGAAAATATCCCTGTGATCTAAGGGAATAGGTGGATTGGGGTATAATCTATTTAATTCTGTTATAATATAGTGTACTTTTTCCTTTTGTTTCATGATTATAAGACGTTTCGATATTTAGATTAACAGACATTAGATTAATAGATGTTAGACAATAGTCTTAATTCTAAAAACTAGTATCTAATCTCCGATTATTTCATCATCCATTGTTTAGGAGTAATTCCATATTTTTTCTTGAAAGCTTCTATGAAATGACTCGGATTTTCATACCCCAGGTCATAAGCTATCTCTTTTACCTGTTTTACTTTCAAATCCAGTTTTTCTTTTCCTATTTCCAGTTTGGTATCTAACAAAAAGTTCGAAATAGACTTTCCATAGAGTTTCTTAAATCCTTCCTTGATTTTATATTCACTCAGGTTCGTTCTTTCGGAAAGAGTTTTTAAGGTAGGAGGGCTGGCAATATTTTCCAATAGGATTTCTTTGATTTCATGAAGCTGGTTAATCAATTTTTCATCCTTTAAAGATGCAGCATTATTGGTGAAATTTTCAGGATAGGAAAAATAATGAATAATTAATTCACTGAGCTTCAATGTAAGATATAAATTCTCAAACTCAGGGTCTAAAGAATAATCTTCCAGTTGAGTAATAATCAGTCTTTCAGGTATGCTGATAGGCTTTTCCTTATATAAGGAGCTGTAAGAATTTCCATAAAAGAAAGGAAGCTTTTCCCTATAATGAAGAAAAACGTCCTCTATCTTTTGAATGGTTATCACGAAAATAATCAGCTTAGACTTTTTTGCTAAGCTGATATTGATAGGAATATCAATATCCGGATAGAAAAGAAGCAGAGAATTTCCCTCCCCCATAGCATACGGCTCTCTCTTGTCAAAATGGAAGGTAGCACTTCCCTTAGTACAGAAATAAAATTGCACAAACCTTTTTCCCACAGGTTTGGAAATCGTATCTGTCAGAATGGTATAGTTGTCAATTTGAGCCAGATAGATCTCACTTCCAATTTTATTCTCCCTAATTCTGCTTTTAAAGGTATTTTTTAAATCCATAGTTAAATTTTAAAAATGCGGGTTAAATCTACTAATTCATGACTTTTATCATGTAATAATTCTTATTTAGATTAATTCCAAACTTCTAAAAACTTTCTTTTACAGGTACTTTTTTGTAAATATAGGTATTTTCTATGCTTTGTCCTTGATAAATTTGTTACAGTTAAAGATCATGAGAAGTTTTTCATCCCATACTATAAAAAAATTCTATACAATAAGCCTGAGCTACGAAAAGGCAGACACCAAAATTAGGGGGAAATTTAGTTTTTTCCCTGAATTAGTTGAGAATTTTTCCAGAAGAATCCATGATCTGCAAGATACCCGCTTTTTCGTCCTTTCAACCTGTAACCGGACTGAACTTTATACACAAACAGAAAATATTGATGCTGTTATTGATGCTTTTTGTCAGGAAATTCAGGTTTCACCTGATGAATTCAGACAATACATTACCATATATAAAGGAAAAGACGCAATTATTCATTTTTTAAGGGTTTCTGCCGGGCTGGAAAGCCAGATATTAGGAGATTTTGAGATTATCTCCCAGGTAAAAGTATGGTTTAAGCGGTTTAAAAAACAGCAGGTTACTAATGCTTTCCTGGAAAGACTGGTAAATACCGGAATACAAACTTCCAAAAAGATTAAAAGCACTACGGCATTAAGTAATGGAGTAACTTCCATGTCTTATGCAGCAGTTCACTATATTTTAAACAATTGCACTAACCTCTCCGAGAAAAAAATAACCTTGATAGGTACAGGGAAAATAGGAAGGAATACCTGTGAAAATCTGTTGAAACACATAGAAAATCCTAAAATAACTCTTTTAAACCGTACTATTTCCAAAGCAGAAGAAATTGCAAAGACTTTTAATCTGGAAGTTAAAGAATATTCCGAACTGACTTCACAGGTTAATGAATCTGATGTGGTAATCGTGGCGACAGGAGCTTCTCAGCCTATTCTTAATAAAGAAGATTTAATTACTCAAAAACCGATTACCTTTATTGACCTGTCGGTTCCTGCCAATATTTCTACAGCATTGAAAGACTATGCCCATGTTACTTTGTTAAATGTGGATGACCTATCCCGGACAATTAACAGTACTTTCGAAAAAAGAAATCAGGAAATCCCTAAGGCAGAGCTTGTTGTAAGTGAAATGTTTGAAGAATTTTCCATTTGGGCGGAAAACAGAAAATATGTTCCGGTTATCCATGCTTTTAAATCAGATTTGGACAGGATAAAAGATTATCAGATAAAAACATTAAAAAAGGATCAGGTAGAAGTTCCTGAAAGCGGAACAGAACTTTCTGACCGGTTAGTACAAAAAATCACCAACAGACTAGCGGATTATCTCATCAAAAATCCGGAAAAAGCGGAAGATACCATAGGTTTATTTAAAGAAATGTTCCAGCTTGAAGTGTCTAAACCCTAAATTATTTACATGAAGCCTATCCGTATTGGTACCCGTAACAGCCCTTTGGCTATGTGGCAGGCATGGGAAGTGGAACAAAAATTGAAAGATTTGGGGTTTTCTACCCAGCTCGTTCCCATTACTTCTCTGGGAGATAAAAACCTAACCCAGCCCTTATATCAAATGAACATTATCGGGGTCTTTACCCGGGATCTGGATATTGCCCTCCTAAACAATGAAATAGATATTGCCGTTCACAGCCTGAAAGATGTGCCTACTGTTCTTCCCGAAAATATTATACTTTCCGCAGTACTGGAAAGAGATTATGAATCCGATATTCTAATACGAAATCCCAAAAAAGAAGATCAAAAAGGTTTTTTTAACGAATTATATATAGGAACCGGAAGTTTACGGAGGAGAGCCTTTTGGAAAGCTCAATATCCGGATGTCAAATTCGATAACATACGGGGGAACGTACAAACCCGGTTAAATAAACTAGAAACCGAAAATTTTGATGGAACTATTTTCTCCCTTGCCGGGATAAAAAGATTAAATCTTCCTTTATCCTATGAAGTGCTGGACTTTATTATTCCCGCTCCGGCACAGGGAGTTGTAGCTATTACTTCCTTAGATTCCAATCCGGAACTGACAGAAATACTATCAAAAATAAACCATCAGGACACCCGAATCTGTATAGAAATAGAAAGAGAGTTCCTGAATGTACTGGAAGGAGGATGTACTGCACCCATTGGAGCAATTGCTAAAATCAAGAATAAGGATATTCATTTTAGAGCAGGTGTTGTTTCCTTAGATGGAACTGAAAAAGTATTATTTGATGAAACCTTTCCTATATCGGAATATTTCTCGAAAGGAAAATTTCTGGCGGAAAAAGCTAAGAGTTTAGGGGCTGATAAAATCATTCAGGAAATTAAAAAATCAAATTAATTGAGGGTTTTTTAAAAAAACTCCCGTGAAATTATTATATATAAAAAAGGTGTTTTTGGTGGTAAATTTATTTGTTTAAACGATTAAACAAGAAATTAATCTTCAAAACTACTGCTTTTCCCACCCTTATTATTGCCATCTGAAAAACACTTTTTATAGACATTTGATTATTTGTTATCTGAGAATATCTCTATTTTTGTATAAAATATGAGAGAGATGGAACAACAGATACTACATTCTAAAATATATGAGAAACCGGGAACTATTCCAATTTTAATATTTCACGGATTATTCGGAATGTTGGATAATTGGGCTACTTTGGGTAAGAAGTTTGCAGAAAAGAATGAAGTACATTTGATTGATCTTCGGAATCACGGAAGAAGCTTTCATTCGGAAGAAATGGATTATACTTCTATGTCTGAAGATATTATGAATTATATGGAATACCATCATCTGAAAAAAGTAATCTTACTGGGGCATTCATTAGGTGGAAAGGCCGTAATGGAATATTCGGTAAAGCATCCGGAACGGGTGGAAAAACTGATAGTAGTAGATATAGCGCCTAAAGCCTACCCTCCCCATCATCAGTCAATTATAAAAGCGTTGGAAAGTGTGGATTTTTCTGAAATCAAAGACCGGAAAGAAGTAGAAACGATACTTTCCCAGTACCTGAACGAAACAGGAGTAATTCTGTTTTTAATGAAAAATGTATATAGA
>JAVBRH010000330.1:0-12322 GCA_031548225.1 Apibacter sp. | reverse complement strand
CTCAGTTATATGACCGGCCGGTGGACACACAGATTAGGCGCAACGCCCAAGGACCGTATTGATATAAGAACTGGAGACCTTTATGCAAACGACTCATTAATAGACGATAAACTTACTTTAAATCATTTATATCTGATTGATGAAAATTATAAAAACTGGCTGGTTAAAAATTCTATTATAAAGGAAAATGAAACTTACAGTATAAAAAACGATACTTTTCTGGCTAACCTGTCAACAAAAGAACTCAACAAAAATTTTTACTATAAGAAATATATTCATGATACTCCTGATGATTCTATCACTATACGTTTCAACCAACCCTGGAACCAGGATAATTTCGGTCCCGTAACCGTTCCTGAAAACTATCTGTTCTTCTTAGGAGATAACCGGAATAATAGTCTGGACTCCAGATATATCGGCTTCATTCACAAATCCAAAATACGGGGAACAGTACTCGGATATAAATAACCGGAATTTTTCTCTGATTTATCTATGATGGGATAACTTATGATATTCTTTTTTTCCTTTTGGCGTGAGATAAGGATAAATGGCCTGAGTTAAAACATCGGAATACCGGGCAATCATTTTTTGAGTTACGTTGCCGTTTCCCACTTCGGCAGAAGAAATCCAGAAGTCACCCAAAATCTGAAACCTTTCATATAAAAAACGATATTCATTGGGTAATTCTTCCTCTCTCATGAGACCTTTATCCACCAGCTCGACAAACAATCCATGAAACTGCTTTTTTCTTATTTCCGACAGTTGTAGATAATGAGTCCTGATTGCTTTATTCTCCCGCATAATCTGTACAAAATCCAGCATAAAAAAACGATATTCATAAAAGCTGCTCATTATTATCCCGTTCAGGTCATACAATGCAGACAAGCCCATACGTCCCGGTTTATGATTTTTCAATCCTTCATCAATAGCCTTTACCAGTTGAAAGTATAAGGCTTCTACAATCTCTTCCCTTTTTTTGAAATGATAATTCAGGTTTCCTTGACTCATATTCATTTCTTTGGCAATTGTCCTGAGAACAACCTTAGCTAATCCCTGTTCGTTAAAAAGAGTCAACGCTGTCGATAATATCCGGTCTTTCGTTTTCATAAAGCAAAAATAAAAAAATTAGTACATCTGACCTAATTTGGGTATAGGATATAAGATTTACAATTGTTGATTTACGATTTTGGATTTTCTAATGGCTAATAGCTAAAGGTTAATAGCTTTTTGAAAAATTCCTCCTATCGTCCTCCCCATCTTCTCCTTTGGAGGGAATTCTTCCCTTTAGAACTCAAGGATTGTCTTTCTGAACGAAGCCTCAGTGAAGTGAAAAATCTCAACTAACAGCCAATAGCCATTAGCTAATAGCTTTTAGAGAGATGTTTCCTGTCGTCAACATGACAAGCAATCGTACATGAGCAAATCAGCACATTAGTACAAGTCAAGTCATATTATTCAATTATTAATTAGTACATTTGACCTAATTTAGTATATTTGACCTAATTTTATAGTTTATAAAATATAGAAAGATAAAAGCAGAAAGAAATATAAAAGCTATTAAATAAAGGATTTTATATTTAAAAGTCAGTTATTCTGTTATTCTATCACTCAGTTATTAATTAGTATATTTGACCTAATTTAAATTATATAAATATGAAAATAAGCGTTATTGGAGCAGGAATCGGAGGGCTAACCACTGCTTTAACTTTGAAACAAAAAGGAATACCTGTGGATATTTATGAAGGTGCGAAGCAGATTAAACCTGCCGGAGCCGGTATTATCATCGCAAACAATGCGATGCAGGTGTTAAAAAAACTGGGAGTTGAAAAAAGACTGGAACAGGCCGGAAACCGTATATCATCCATGAAGATTACCACTCCATCTCTTAAACCTTTGTCTGTTATAGACCTCACTCCTTTTGAGAAAAAATACCAGGTAAACACTTTGGCTATTCATCGGATGGATATTCAGAAAATACTTGCTGAAGAAACGGGCAGGGAAAACATTCATCTTGCGAAACGGCTTATAAAAATAGAAAAGGACTTATCAACCAATCTGTATAATTTACTATTTGAAGATGGAGAAACCCTACAAACCGAAATCCTTATCGGTGCAGACGGATTGAGATCCGTAGTCAGAAATCAGCTTTTCAGGGAAAATGCTCTCAGGGATGCTCATCAGATTTGCTGGCGGGGAATTTGTGAGGCGGAACTTCCCCGGAAATACACTCATGAGCTGAATGAGGCATGGGGAAAGGGAAAACGCTTCGGCTTCGTAAAGATTGATGATAAAAACACCTACTACTGGTATGCTCTTGTCAATCAAAACACAGGAATTCCGGAAACGGATTTAATTCATTTATTCCACAATTTCCACGAAGATATTTCCACTCTTATTTCTGTAACTCCTAAGGAAGGAATCCTCAAAAATCCGATCAAAGATCTTAAACCCATTTATAAATGGAGCAATGGAAACACCTGCCTGCTTGGAGATGCAGCTCATGCCACCACTCCCAATATGGGACAGGGAGCCTGCCAGGCTATTGAAGATGCTTATGTATTGGGAAATCTGATGGATCGCGATTCTACCCTATCCCAACTCTTTAAACAGTATGAAACCCTGCGAAGAAAAAAGGCTCATAAGGTTGTAAATACAAGCTGGAAAATCGGTAAGCTTTCACAAATGGAAAATCCGGCAGGAATCTGGTTACGGAACAGACTGATGAAAGCTCTACCTCAATCGCTGAATAATAAACAAATGGAGTGGGTTTTTGATATTGATTAGAAATAAATCATGCTTTTACTTTTGACAAAATGGATTCTAAGAGTGGTAGCATTGAGTTTAGATTTTTTGATTTAATTATAAAATTCCATAAAGGTTCAAACTTTTTCCAACCTCCAGTATAAAACAAATGTTTTAATTTATGTTTATGTGATGCATGATTTAAACTGGATTTGAAAATATTAGACCATTTATAAAATTCATCATATGCCCAATCATATCCTTGTTGTAATTCTTTTCCTGATAAATTAGTAGTTTTATAAACCACATGCCGGGTATCATATAAATCCCAATTTTCAGTTAAAATTCTTCCTTCGTTTTTCATTTTCTGAAAAAGTCGAGTTCCGGGATATGGCGTTAAGATATGAAAAGTAGCTGTAGTAATCGAGTTTTCTATTCCCCACTCCACAGTTCTTTTAAACACTTCCTGGTCATCTTCATCCAATCCAAAAACAAAACTTCCATTAATCATTATTCCTAAAGAATGGAGTCTATGTACTGCTTCTACATAATTTTTTTGTAAATTTTGCTTTTTATTACTCTGTTTTAGGTTTTCAGGAGAAAAGGTTTCAAAACCTACAAATAAACTCCTCAATCCCGCTTCTGCCGCTTTTTCAATCAAATCACCTCTTAAAATGGAATCTATAGTAGCCGCTCCCTGAAATATACGCCCCATTCCTTTCATTCCTTCAAATAATTCGCTTACAAACTTTGAATTACCTAACAAATGGTCATCTAAAAAATACAAATGTTTTCCCGGAAGTCTTTCAATTTCTGCTAAAGCATCATCCACCAACTGAGTATAAAAACTTTTTCCTCCCTCAAAAAAAGCATCTTTATAACAAAAATCACAATGGTGTGGACAACCTCTGGTTACAACAATGGAATTAGGCACTAAATATCTGTCCCTTTTAATTAAATCCCTTCTTACAGGAGGTATATTTTTCAGGGTTCTTACAGAAGAATGATAAATCTTTTTAGGTTGTTTATTCTTAAAATCATTTAAAAACTGTGGGAATGTGTCTTCTGCCGGACCTAAAAAAATAGAATCTGCATATTTTGAAGCTTCCTCCGGTAATGAGGTTACATGAAGTCCACCCAATGCAACATAAGATCCTTTACTTCTATAATGATCTGCAATTTTATATGCTCTGAAAGCATTGGTAATATATACCTGAATTATCACTAAATCCGGAGTATCATCGAGATGCAATTCCTCTATATGCTGATCTTGTAAATCAATTTCATCATATTCAGATAAATAAGCCGCTAAAGTAGCTAAACCTAATGGTGGAAATAATGAATATTTTATAGGTCTCCAAAAAGGCGTTTCCGCTTCAGTCAGAGCTGGAAGGATTAATTTTACTTTCAAAATAATTTTCATTTAATTTATTTTTTAAAGCACTTTGAAACACAAAGTTAAAAATAAATTTTAATTCTCCTATTATTTATGATTTAATACACAAAATATACGGAATTTCAATGACTTTTCAAAGAATTTTTTGCTCTTTTTAAACAATTCATAATCAATTAACCTGGAAAGCTGAAAAATAAGATTAAAAATTATGTATTTATTTTGATAATGAATTAATGGTATTTTTATAATATAATTATAAAACTATATACTATGTTTTTGTTATTATTTTCAAATTATACCATATATTTGTAAATAACAATAAATCAAAGTTCATTGAATGATTACAATTGAGAAAGTAAAAGAATTTCTAATAACTAATAAAGATTTTGAACTAAAGTCTAAGCAAGATAAATTATCTTTCCCAATCATAGAGAGATTATACCTAAAAATGAAAGAAGGCATAAAATTTGATAATATTAAAACATGTAATGGTATAATTATAGATGGACATCATAGATATATTTGCTCAAAGTTATTAGAAATAAAATTAGAAGAAAACCCTAGTATATTACCAAGTGAGATTACACTTCATGAATGGGATACAGTGAGATTAGAACATGATGATTGGGATAGTAAAGATGATATTATCAGGCACAATAAAAGAGATGCAGAAATAAATAACATTAGTATTGAAAAACTTAATGAGTTATTTGTTCCAAAAAATATTTAACTTTGTAATATGTTTATTTTATTAGATATAGATGGCGTAATGGTTACTGCTGGTTCATGGAAAAGACCTGAAATCTTAAATGATGGTTTTTTTGAATTTAGTAATAAAGCAGTTCAGGCAATTCAGAAAATCATTTCTGAAACAAGTGCTACTATTCTATTGACTTCATCTCACAAATCAACATATTCTATTTCACAATGGAAAAACATTTTTTCATCAAGAGGTATCAATACGAAAATAGATAAACTTGAAGATAATTTAACTTTCTTAAATAGAAAGGATGAAATATTAAGATGGTATCAAAATCAAAATAATATAGAAGATTTTATAATCATTGATGATGATAAATCTTTAAATGGATTACCACAACAATTAAAGGATAAATTAATTCTTACAAGTGCTACTGTTGGCTTAAATGATGAATTAGCTGATGAGGCTATTATGTTACTAAATCATCATCCAATTTCTTTTTAATTATTTTTTAAAAATAAACATCACTTTTGACTCAAAAAAAATTGGTGTCAATAAATATATTACTACCTAAATTATTTATACGAAGTCTTTAATATTTAGAATAAATTCTGCTGGAATATCTTCACTTAACCATATTTTATTTTTTTCTTCATAAAAGTTAATTCCTTTCTCATAAGCTGATTGGGCATCAATAATTAAAACTACATAAGGTTTATTTCTCCTTTTTGCTACTATTTCTGCCTCTTGTATATTATTCGATAAATGCACATATTGCCTGGACATTTTCTTTATTCCTTCTGATTTAATTTTAGATAAATTTTCCTGGGGAGTTCCGTGATATAAAACAGGTGGAGGTGTAATTGTCTTTTTTTCTATTCTTTCTTTTGTAGAATGTCCGTATAATGCTCTTATCTTTCCATTTACTATTTCATGGCGTTGTTTTTTAGAAGCAGCATTCATTTTTATTACAGTATCTTCTGAAATATTTTGGTACTCAGCATGTCTTGAAGAAATGGATCGAACTAAATAATTTAAATTAGTCCAGCCTTCTTTATCAAGCACTAAAGCATACTCACTTGGAGCATGTCTTAATGCATAAGATATTATTTTACTTAATTTTTCTAAATCCATTCTATTTTAAGAACTTTTCTTTATACTCTTCAAACTTGGTGTACAATTCTATTTCCTCTTCTTTAGGCATCCGGCGGTGAGATTCTCCAAAATCAGTGGATAATGGGGTAAATTCCTTTATTTGATCTATTAGTTCTATGGAGTCTACCAATAATTTCATTTCCAGATTCCAGAGTTTAAAGCACATAGTGTGAAAGGTGTCTTCCGGTAAAATTTCCAGTTTTTTTTGAGTAATCAAGAGCCCTGCATCGGCTTCCTTATCCACAAAATGAACGGTAACCCCTATTGGAAGTTTCTCATATACCGCCCATTTCACGGCATCCAGTCCGCGAACATAAGGTAAATATCCCGGATGGGAATTAATGATTTTATGTTCTGTAACCAGATTTTCCGGCAATAATCCGGCTCCGGAAATCAGAATGGCATCATAAGGAGTCTGATGAAAAACTTCATTTAATTCTTCCGTATTTTTCCGAATATAGGCATAACCCAAATGAGTGGCTAATTGCTCATTATCCAGTTCCAGCAACAATTCTGACGGACGATGAGCGATCAATGGTTGTAAGGGTTTTCTGGGTATGAAAGGAATTGCATAGAGGGTTACCTCCTGATAGTTTTTTCCTTTTAACCGAAATAATACTTCCTGAGTTTTCCGGGTAGGATAATCGTAAGAAATAACTGCTATTTTTTTCACAACCTGGGGTTCATTACTTTATTTAATATGAATTCAATATAACTATTAAGTATAATCACTTGATTATTAAACACATTCCCTTTTTTCTTGATAAAAAAGGGAGAAAAAATCAAGGCTTTGAGCAAATCTAGCTTGAAAAACTCATGGAAAAAGCTAAAATATTTGAACTCAGAGCTACGCTCGCAAACTTTGTTTGTGCTCAAACATAAATGTTTTTTAACGCTTTTTCCTCTCGTTTTTTTGACACATTTGCTCAGAGGTCGGATTACAAAAATAGGATTATAGTTTTTTCAATTTTACCTTTCTTTTATTATATCGAACTCAGGTTATTTAAGTATCTATATAAAGAGAGGATAAATGGAAAAATTAGACATTATCCTAACATTTTCACCTAAAATCAGGTTTTAATAAATACTCGGATTATAATTTTGGGGATGTCTGGCCATTTCCGGTTTATAAAAATCCTGAATTTCTTCAAATACCTGTTCTATGGTTTTGTTTTCAACAGGGATGATCTTGGCTATTCCGGCAATTTTATTTTTATAATCTCCATAAGCCAGTACAATAGGAACTCCGGCTTCCTTTGCAATGAAATAAAATCCTTTTTTCCATTGTCTGGACCAGGAACGGGTTCCTTCCGGGGTGTTGATTAAGGCCATGGAATCCGAGTTTTTAATCAAATTGGCGGAATATTCCACTAAGTTATTGCGATGCCCCCGGTTTACTCCGATACAACCCAGGGATTTAAATATAAAGCCATACCAGGGTTTAGTATAGGAGTCTTTGATCATAACCCGGTAAGGAATACCTAAAGACCAAAAACAGGCAACACAGTAATAAAAATCCCAATTGGAAGTATGCGGAGCACAGATCAACACACTTTTCTTGAAATCATCTATGGGAAGTTCACATTTAAACTTCCAGCCCATTATGGATAACATAAACCGTCCTATTAACTTCTTCATCTGGTTTCTAATTTTTCGTTAAAAAAAGTTCAGTCAGGATCAATTACCCAACTGAACTTTACAAAGGTATATATTTTATTTTATAACTTAATTAAATAAAGCCATTATCAGATTGATAATGACTAAAACTATTTTAAATAGAATCTGTATCATACTGATTTTTTATTTTAACTCCCTGTTTATTGATTTGTATTTCGGTATTATTTTTACCGGATTTTATTTTAATCCTGTCCTGATTTATATTTATGCGATCTGCGGAATCTCCGAAATGGGATACTGCCAGTGTAATGCTTAAGCCAATCAGAGCCACAGCTGAAATCAGCCACAAAACAAGAACCGTAATTATTGCAGTAACCGTAACTTTAATGATTTTTTTCTCTGTAATAAGCCTCAACCCAATCAATATGAAAAACAAGGAAGGGATTATTATCACTATTCCTAATAGAACGATCATACCATACAGTTGCCAGGAAGAATCCAGAGACAGATTCATGTAGGGAAGAAAATCGTTATTTCCTGTCAGGGAAAGAGAGAAAGAACAGATAAAGTAAGACACGATAAGGGAAACTCCCGCAATTACCAGGATAATCCCGATAAAAACCGCCAGAAATTTCACTGCAACTCTAAAAAAAGTATCAAAGAAATTGCCTACTTCATTGCTCGCTTTGGAAATATTTTTTTTTACTTTTCCTTCTTCTCCGGATATTTCCTCTTTGTTTACATATTCTTTTATAGAATCAAAATTGACCGGTTTTCCTCTCATTTTCAGTTTATCCGAAGTGGAAACCGCTTTAGGAATAACGATCCAAAGTATGATATAAACCAGAAGAACAGCCGGAGCAACCCCATCATAAAACCAGCCCGACAAAACAAAAAATAATACGACTCCGAGCCTTACCCAAACAGGCTGAATACCTAAAAAGTGGGAAATCCCCCCGCAAACTCCTGCAATCATCTTATCTTCCGTATCCCGGTAAATCTGACGCTGATAAAACTTCCCTTCTTTATTGCCAGATTGAGAAATATCTCGTGACTTGCTGAAGTCGGCCGGTTTGTCCTGTCCTGTTTCCGGACGATATTTATCCGGTGTTCCCATAACTTCTATTACCTTATCTACATCTTTAGTATCCACCACCTGACGGTAATTTCCCAACCATTCTTTAAAGAGTTCCGCAATGCGGGATTCCACATCCTTAAGAATCTCGGAAGTATCCTCTTCTCCGGTTTTTAAAGAGGACTTTACATCCTCCAGATATTTTTGCAGTTTTTGAAAGGCATCTTCTTCTATAAAAAAAGACAATCCTCCTAAACTTATGGATACCGATTTATTCATCCTTGTAGCTTGAACGGTTATTTATTATCATTTCCACAGATTTTGTCAGCTCGTTCCAGGCCTGAGTCAGTTCCCATAAAAAAATTTCTCCTTTAGTAGTGAGGCTATAGTATTTTTTAGACGGCCCCAAATCGGATTCTTCCCGTCGGTAAGTCAGGAACTCTTCATTTTTAAGCCGGGTTAAAACCGGGTATAAAGTTCCCTCCTCTGCAATCAGCCGTCCTCTTTTCAATTCTTCAATCAAATCGGAAATATACGCATCCCCTCTCCCAATAATACTTAAAACACAGTACTCCAAGACCGATTTCTTCATTTGAACTTTGATACTTTCCGCATTCATTTTTCCCTATATAAATGATACTGCAAATATAGGAATATTCTCCTGCAATGTTATGGGTTTTAAATAAACGGTTTCTGCCTTTTGAACCGATTTCTCACAGGAATTGTCCTAAGTTTAAAATATTCAGTTTATTTACCTAAACTGATGTTCGAGAGTAATAGATGATCTTTAATGACAAAATAGAGTGGAAAAAGGCTGTAAATCTAGTACCATGATTAATAAATTAATAATACCGGTAATAATTGTTCTTATAACTTCTTTATCAAATTGTCACAGTGTGGACAAAAAAGATCCTGTTTTTATTTTTGATAGGGATAGTAATAACATAAGCAGAGATTTAAAGATACGCCTGAATGATTCTGTAGAAATAGGAAAACTGTATGATTTTAGTGTAGTAAAAGGACAGCTGACCTCCCAATACAAATTATATGATAATTATAAAGACAGAAATTACCGGTTTTGTTTAAAAAGCGGCCTTATGAGTGTTTATGTTAACGCAGTTGAACAAAAAGAAAAAATGAAAGATTCTGTTTATCTGGTTTACTGCGATAAAGAGGTTGTTTATAATGGAATTTATCCTGCTAATACGGATTCTTTATTACTATCAATTTATAAAGAATTAAAAACAAAGAATATAGATATAGATCCGGAATTACTGGATAAAGAGCTGAATGATCTACAAATGAAATTACAGGAAGATAGTAATCGTATCAATAGAGATTCTCTGGCAAAAGAACTTGTAAAGAAGATAATTTTTAAATTTAAACAGGAAGTTGACAAAATTCAAAATAAGTAGATTATAAAAAAACAGAACTAATATGTTTGTTATCCAGGCATTATTTCTATTAAGTTACAGTTAAACAGCATTATATGGATTTATTATTTTTCACATTTGTTGCAATAACAATCCTATTTATAACAATAAGTATATGCAGAAAAATATACACTCGAAATAAGTTTTTGAGTATATGCTCGTTTTTATTTGTTATATCATTTTTTAGTTCATTATTTTTATGTTCTTATTACATAAATTATTATATAGGCAAAGAAACTTATTTGCAGAATATTTATATTGCGCTATTCTGCTCTTCAATCGTTTTCTTTTTACTTATAATAATACATGGGTTATACAGAGTGTACAGAAAATATAAAAAATAAAGTTTTATAAAAATGAAAACATACACTAAAGCCATATTAATTCTACTAATTTTCTTTTCTATAATATCATGTTCTACTATATATTATAAAAAAGTCAATAACAACATAGAAGATTTCTACGCCATTATAAATCACATTGAAGTTAATAAACTTATTAAAAAAAGCGATTCCATTCTAAAAGTCGGATCTCCTTACCTGAATAACCATAGCATCCCTATAACTTTAGAATTAGATTCGGCATCATTGAAACCGTTTCTTGAAAAGTATGATTTATCTTCCATCTGGGTAATTAAAGATAGTAAATTAAGTGAAGACAGTCTTATAAGATTTATTAAAAATGCCCCGCCATATTTTTCTTCGCCTACTATTTTCTACGACAAAGGAAAAAGTAATTTGAGACAATCTATTGAGAAGGGAGAACGAATTTTTAATAATAAAAACGGAAAAATAATAGACAGTAATTTTATATACATAGAAAGATAAAATGATTCTTGATTTTGGACAGAAATGAAATTACATTTAGCTTATCTTTCAGAACACAAATGAAAAAAAAGTATATCTTTTTTGAAGTTTATGAGAAAGTTCTGAAGCGGAGTGGGGAATCCCAGCTAATAGCTAATAATTTTCCTAGAGACACTTCCTTCATCAGCAGAACAACATTGACATATTGGTAGATTCCAATCGTTGAGCTGAAATTTCATATCTTAATATCTTCTTACATCTTATGTTTTATATCTTACATCTAAAATCTGTATATTTGTATCAATTATTAATTAATCCAATTCATTAAGGCATGATACCTGTTACAAAACCTCAATTGCCTCCTTTAAACGAATTTAATGATTACCTGAAAAAGATTTGGGATAATCAGTGGTTAACGAACAACGGCCCTTTTCATAAAGAACTGGAACAAGCTCTATGTGAATATTTAGGGGTTAAATATATCAGCTTATTTTCCAATGGTACTTTAGCTTTAATAACAGCCATACAAACACTACGGCTTTCTGGGGAAGTTATAACCACTCCATACAGTTTTGTAGCTACCACCCATTCTTTATGGTGGAATAATATTAAACCGGTATTTGTCGATATAGAACCGGATTTCTTAAATATAGACCCTGATAAAATAGAATCTGCCATTACTTCGCAAACCACTGCTATACTCCCGGTACATGTCTATGGTAATCCTTGTGATGTTGAAGCCATTCAAAAAATTGCAGACACTTACGGATTAAAAGTATTGTATGATGCTGCTCATGCTTTTGGTACAAGAATAGAAGAAAATTCTATTTTAAATTTTGGAGATCTATCCATATTGAGCTTTCATGCAACCAAAGTTTATAGCACTATTGAAGGAGGAGCCATTATTTCCCATGATAAAGAAACAAAAGAACGGATTGATAAATTAAAAAATTTTGGTTTTGCTGATGAAATAACCGTAGTTGCTCCGGGGATCAATGCCAAGCTTAATGAAATTCAGTCTGCATACGGATTAATTCAATTAAAGTACATTGACGGAATGATTGAAAGAAGAAAGGAAATAGATAATCTTTACAGGAATTTGCTTGAAAAAACAGAAGGTATCAAATTATTACCTCAACCTCAAAATGTTACTACTCCTTACTCTTATTTTCCAATCTTTATTGATAAAGAAAAGTATGGAAAAACGAGAGATGAACTATACGAATTCCTAAAAACAAAAAACATATACGGAAGACGGTATTTTTATCCTTTGATCAGCAGTTTTTCTACTTACAAAGGACTACCTTCTGCAACACTGTCCAATTTGCCTGTTGCAAATAAAATAGCTGGTGAGGTATTATGTTTACCTATATACTCCGAATTAAATTTAAATGAAGT
>JAVBRH010000208.1:0-2743 GCA_031548225.1 Apibacter sp. | reverse complement strand
ATTGTGTTCCGTCGGCTGCTGTATAGTCGATTTCAACTTCAGGATAAAGAGGTTTATCAATCTCTGCCAAAGGTTTGGTATAAAAAATTACAGCTATGGTAGAACCGTTTTCCATATGTCCGTCCATATACCACCATTCATAAGTGCCTTTATCACCTGTTGTTCTCATACCATCTTCCCAAGGGGCAGGAGCCTTATCAAATCCTTTTTCTTTTAGCCCGGCAGTATCCCAGATACTCCAGACTTTTGTTTTTTCCTTTTTTTCCATAGTTTAAGAATTTAAAAAATAATTACGTTTTTGCTGGTAATTTATATGCCTATTGTTATATTTTATTGTAAATAAACTTTGAGTAAAATACTTAAATAGGACTATTTATGAGAAATGACAAGTAATGTTCTTGCAGGATAATCGAAGATGTGAATGTTTTATTTATAAAAAACATAAATCAATTCAAAAAATTTATGCATTATCTTTACAAGCTTGCAGGAACAATAAGAAATCGTGTTAACTATAACAACAAATTTATGCTGTTTCTTTTTTAAATTGTTTTAAATTAGCAGAAACTTGAAAAAATATTAAAGTAAGTGAATAAACAATACGCCTTTTGTATTGTCTAATTACATAGTAATGATAACTGAAAGTATGAAAAATATCTACTATCTGTTCTTAGGAATATGGATACTGTCGGGATGTAGCGCTTATAAAAAAGCCTCCACCCAAATGGAAAATGGGAGTTATGCTCAAGCTTTTGCTACCTCCATAAAGATTTTTCAAAAAGACAAATCTCAAAACAAAAAAAATAAACAGTTGGTATTGTTGCAAAACTCCTATTTAAAAGCCAACGAAGAAGATGAAAATACCCTGAAGGAACTAAAGCTTCAACTGAATCCGGATTATAAAACGGTTTATTACAAAGTCAAGTCTTTGTATGACCGGGTAAATGCTGTTAAGCCCCTTCTTCCTTTATACAATGACGGCCGGGAATTAATGTTTCCCACTAAAGATTATTCCATGGAGTTGGCTAAGGCTAAAGAAAGTTATCTGGATCAGTATTACGCCAGGGGAATAAGTCTGTTGTTGTTAGACAATAAAGCAGAGGCAAGACAGGCTTACCAGTATTTTACAGAAGTAAAAGAAATTGATCCCTATTACCGCGATGTTGTAAGCAGGCAGCAACAAGCATACAATCAGGGAGCAAATATCGTTTATATAACTATGGATAATAAAACCGGAGTTCCTTTTCCTTCCAACTTCCGTACTTCCATGCTGAATGATTTGGGGTATGCGGTTAATAATTTTTGGACGGTAATCACTACGGATAGTTCTTCTCCCCATGATTACGAAGTAAATGTGATTCTTCGTCAGGCATTTGTAGGAAATGATATTGTGACAACCAACAGTTATAATTACGAAAGAGAGGTCGTGGACGGATGGGAATATGCAAAAGACCGGAGAGGAAACACGATCAAAGATTCCTTAGGTCATTCTGTAAAAGTGGATCGTTATGTTACTGTAAGGGCTCAGGTAACCGAGTTTATTAGGCACAAAGAAGCCATGCTTTCAGCGGATGTAGATATATATAACTCCTATACAGGATCTTTGATGGATAACTATCCCATTGCTTCCAGTTTCGCCTTTAATGCCTCCTTTGCAACCATGACAGGAGACAGAAGGGCTTTAGGTGATGATATGATAGGGATGGTAAATATGGCTCCTGTTCCTTTTCCCAATAATTATGATATGATTTCCCAGTGTGGAATACAGCTGAAACAAAAGCTGGTCAATGTGCTGAAAATATTTAATTAGCGGGGAAATTATAAATTTCCCCGGTTTCACAGTTACTAAAACGAATAAGAACAAAAAGATGATTAGATAAAACTGGAGTTTTTATTAATTCAAAAAGACATTATTTATATTCCTTTCTGGAGACAATACGGTTGGTCATAGTAGCATAACAGTTTTTGAAAATATTTTCCCCGTTTACATTATAAATATTGATTTCAATTACCTGAGAGGTAGTACCCTTATTGAGAAAGCTGGCAACAGCCCTGATTTTACCAGTTCTTACTGCTTTCAGATGATATCCGTTTACCTGAGTGCCGAAAATGTAATATTCATCAGGATTGACCGTAGTCATAGATAATACAGAACCTACCGTTTCAGCCATGGAAAGGGAAACTCCCCCGTGTAAAAAGCCCATAGGCTGATGAACTTTGGAGCTGACTTCCATTTCGGCAGTCAGAGTGTCTCCCGTAAATTCCGTGTACACAATGCCCAAATGTTCCATTAACGTATTCTTAGAAGATTCATTCAGATGTTTTAGTATTTCCTCGTTACTCATTACAGCTTTTTTAGATTTTGCAAATGTAAAAAATCCTAAAGAGAAAAATGATAAAAAATAGTTTTCAGCCTGTGTCCGCCGATTTTTTGTACATTTATATCCATAATATAAAATATCATGAAATTTTTATCAGCCGTTCTTTTCGTTTTATTTGCAGGAATTCCTTTACATTCCCAGTCATTTACCTTTGCAGAGTTGGAAAAAATGAGCACCCTGGACAAAGATTCTGTAAAAGCAATAACCAAAAATAAAGGGTTTATTATAGAAGAGGACTACTATGTTTATCGAATCAAGGAAGAGGGTAATTATACCTATACGGAAACGATGACTTTGGGAGATGACGGTCTGGGGTATGGATATACGGTAATTGCAGATCCAAAAAAGAAAAAAGAAGCTAAACA
>JAVBRH010000124.1:0-6414 GCA_031548225.1 Apibacter sp. | reverse complement strand
CTTGTGTTGTTCCTTCTCCTTCCAGAAGCATTTTTGCTGAATAGTACCGTGCCTGGAAATTCCCGTCATGGGCAGCATCTGAAAACCACCGGTAGGCTTCTTCCGGATTTTCTTCGGTTCCTATTCCATATTTATAAGCTGTTCCCAACCGGTATTTTGCGGCAGTATATCCGGCCTCCGCACCGGCGGTATAATATTTAAAAGCTTCAAACTCATTTTTTTCCGTTCCGATACCATATTCATAGCAGACTCCCAACCCTTCGGAAATCACTCCTTTTCCTTCTGCCATTTTATAATATTCGAAGGATTTATCATATTCCGGTTCTTCCTGTCCTTCGTCATTATATAAATAGTAATCTCCCAGCAGCAGAGCTGCGTAAGGGTACTCCCTGTCATAAGATTTGCGTAGCCACTCCAATGCCTGATCAAAATCCTTTTCAATAAGCCCGTAATAATAGTAATAGCCTACCTTATACTGGGCATAAGGATATCCCTGTTCGGCTGCCTGAAGCATATATTCCATCGCTTTATGGGCGTCAAACTCCAATCCTCCGTATTCGTTTTCATAGGCCAATGCCAGTTCTATAAAGGCATCTCCGTATTCAAACTCTGCTGCTTTTTGATAGTTTTCCAAAGCCAGTTCGGGATTTTCCGGAACTCCTAAAGCATAGCGGTAAGAACGTCCTACATTGTAAATCCCTTCTGCATATCCTGCCTCTGCTGATTTTTGGAAGTATTCAAAGGCTTTTTCATGATTTTTTTCTCCCACCAGGCCGTCTTCTTCGTAATATCCTACTTTATTGTAAGCATATCCGTAATTGTTATCTGCCGCAGATTTATATAGTTCGTAAGCTTTCTGGTAGTCTTTTTCCACTCCAAACCCTGTTTCATAGCATAAAGCCAGTTCCACCCGGGCGTAATCCGAGCCTCTTTCCACAGCCCGGTTCAAAAACTCTATCGCTTTCTCCGGGTCAGCTTCTTCCGGTTTGGTAACCCCTACCCGGTAATAATGTCCGGTAAGCTCTACTCCGTAAATATGACCCCTTTCCGCAGAGAGTTGATATAACTCAAAAGCTTTGTAATAGTCCGGTTCTCCCAGATTTCCTCTTTCATACATCAGCCCCAGACGATAGGGAGCATAAGAATCTCCCAGTTCTGTCGCCTTTCTGAGCAGTTTTTCTGCTTCTTCCAAATCAGGGGCTTCTTGATTTAACAGAAAGTGAGCTTTTTCTGACAGGGCTCTTACACTTTCTTCCTGAATAGCCCAGTCTAAATAAATAACTCCTTTTTCCGTATCCCGGACTTTTTCTTCATATAAATACGTGAGAGCCAGCTCTACCAGAGAATCTTCAAAGTAATACAGCTTTGCCTTCTCATGCCATTCTATGGATTTTTCAAGAGATTTATATTCATCCTGAGTATAGTAATAATAACGTCCCAGCCAGTTTGCCGCATATATGACTCCATATTGGTAAGCGTCTTCCAGTAATTCGATTCCCTTGGTTTTTTCCTGATTTTCGAATTTCCCGTTCAGGATATTAATTCCCTGTACATATTTACAATAAGGATTATTAGCTTTAATTCCCTTGTCTAAAGCATCTTGTGCTTTTTCTATGTTTTCTTCCTTATACAGGTAGTATTCAGCCAGTAAGTGATAAGATTTTTCAGATTCGGATTCTTTACTCTGCATATATTCTTCGATGGCAGATAATACTTTGGCATTATCCGGTTCCGTATAATAAACAGCATTAAGCAGATAACTGTCTGCCTGTTCATATCCCAAATCTTTTGCCTTATTCATCAGACTCATCCCCTCTTCTTTATTCTCCTGTTCTCCTCTCATTCCGAAGAATAAATTATATCCCTGAACCGCCATACAGGCAGGATCTCCGTGTTCCATTCCCTTCAACAGGCATTCCTTTTCTTTTTCCCTGTTTCGATGAGGTCTCCGGGCGGTTTCCAGCATGTAGTCCCTTTCTACATAAGCCCGGTAAAAACCGGCCTGAATAAACCGGTCATTGATCTCTTCCCCTAATTGAAACCAGTAATTGTACTCGGTTTCATTGAGAAGAGAAGAATAATATAAGTTCCAGTTTTTCCGGTATAATTGTAAATATAATTTTTCAATCTCTTGGGTAAAAGAATTATTTTGCAAGGCCAGATCGCAGAGAACCAGTCCTGTCAGCCAGGTATTGCGATCTCTGTAATCATTCTTTTCGGTTAGTTTTTGTGCTTCTTCCTGAATGTTATGGGCAGATAATTCGTTTAGCAATTTTTTGTAATGAACTTCCAAGTCGTTTTTTTGTTCCATTTTTATTGGTTTAACGGTTATAAAATTATAAAATTTATAGAGAATGATTCTCATTTTAGGGCATAAAAAATCATAAAAAACAGGAACATGGTTGGGATAAGATTGCAAGATAAAAATACAAGTGAGTAAAATTGATTTATTTTACTATAAAAAGTGAAATAATCTTTATGATTATACCCATGATTTTTTATAACCTATCATATTTTTTAATACATTTGATAAAAATTGAGGGTATGAACTGGAAAAAGATTTCAATTTGGGCGATCAGTATTCTTGTCCTCGGTTTTATTGTTGAATCCGGATTTAAAATCTGGATAAAAAACAGCCTTCCAAGCTTTATAAATGAAAGGAATGACACTCCTTACAATTTCAATTATTCCGATGTTTCTTATTCTCTTTTTTCCCGGCGGATGACTGTAAGCGATATCTATATTTCTCCTAAGGTAAGCGGAAAGGGAACTTATGATGTTAAGGTGAAAAAGATAATCGTGCACGGAGTGCATTTTTTTACGTTTCTATCAAAAAAAGATTTGATTGCGGATCTGATTGAAATCGATAAACCGGATATTACCATCAACCGGAATTTTGATTCCATTGACCGTAAAAAGGCGGTCAAACCCTATAATCTGGGGAACTCCTTGCAAATCGTGGATTTTGTGATAAAGAAAGGAAATTTACAATTATTTAATGTAAAATCCCGACAAAAAATAGCCTCATTAAGAGATTTGGATTTACGTCTTTCCGGAGTGGTGTGGAATGTGGCGGATAAGGAAAAAAGAATTCCAATCTCCTATAAAAGTGCGAAACTGGATGTAATGGATATCTTTTATCAATTAAGTGAAGTCCATCATCTGAATGTGAGCAAGCTCAAATTTGACAACGGATATATAGAGGCCGATCAGGCCGGGATAAAACCGGATGTAACCGAACGGCAATTTCTGGATGGAAATTATGCTGAAAAGAGTTTTATGGATATAAACGTTCCTGCGGCCAAGATAAAAAAGCTGGACTGGGGCTATGATCAGGAAGGGATTTTTTACGTGAATACTTCCAAGATTGAAGTGGATTCTACGAATATCCGGATTCTGGGAAGGAAAAATCCCCATGTTTCAGGAAAAGAGGTAACTGCTCATATCGACCGGATTATCCCGTTTAACCTGAAAATAGACTCTATTCAGATTTTAAAATCCCGGCTAAATCTGGGAGATCATGTTGTAAGTGATAATATTAATATAGTTATCAAAAAAATCAATAATAAAGTAGATGATAAAATTTCTGTGGAACAACTCAAACTATATAATACACTGGTGTCTGTTTATCAGCAGAAATCTCCCGCTGTTTCCAATCAGAAAGCTCAATCCAACTTTACTTATTATTTTGATGATGTATTACAGATAAAAGATTTTTCCATTCAAAATTCCGATGTCCGGTATTTTAACACTAATAAGATCAATACACTCCGCATGAGCAATATCAATTATAACCTCAATGATATTGTTATCAATACGCTTATTACCAATATCCGGAAGGAAGTTCCGTTTACCTCCCGTTCTTACAGTCTGAACGGGGATAGTATTTTTTATACTGCACCTAAAAATTATACTTTCAGGATAGCAAAAGTGGATCTGACCAATGATGCTTTTTCCGCCAGTAAACTGGAAGTAATTCCAAAAATATCACCAGCCCGGTTTGTCAGTCAAAACTCGTACAAAAACCTGTTCAAGGTAAATATAGACAATATCAGTATTCCTAAAATCAACTGGAAAATTGAAAATGAGAAACTCGCAATCCAGATTCCGGCTATAACCGTGAATACAATGAATGCGGATCTCTTCAAAAATAAAAACATAAAAAAAGCCTCATCTCAAAAGTCCGGATCCAAACATTCCGGACCTTCAGAAATGGAAATTGCCATTGATGCTTTTCATGTGGCCAATTCTTCCCTTAACCAGTATGATGCAAGAAACGGACAGCCTTTGATAAAGTCCAAAGGGCTGGATCTGGCCTTAAATACTATTGTTTTTAACGATGGTTCAGAAAATACAACCTTCGGACTGCCCTTTTCCTTTAACCGGTTTGCTGTGACGGGAAAAAATATTTTGCTTGATATGGGGTATCACACCCTTACTTTAAATAACTTTCGTCTGACACAAAATTCTTTAAACGCAACCGGTTTAGTGGTAAAACCTAAGGAAAGTCAGAATTCTCTAATGAGAAAAAAGGGAATAGATGCTTATACCATCAATCTGTCCAAAATAGAAATTCCCAGTCTGGATTTAGGACTTCCCGATAAGGATATTCAACTGGTTGCTCCCCAGATGAACCTGTACACACTTGCCGCAACTATCCATCAATACGATATTCCTGACAGCCAATATGTACCTGTAAACAAAGATATGTTCAGCAAAAAGTTGCGTGATATGGACTTTAAGCTCCGGATAGATCAGATAAATCTAAAAAATTCCTATCTTTCTTATGAGGAAGAATCTTTGGATAAAAATACCGGAAAAATTTATTTTACGGATATCAATGCCCTAATCAGGAATGTAAACAGCGGATATAAAGCTTCTTCCCTTCCTGATGTTTCAGTAGATTTCAAGAGTAAATTTATGTATTCCGCCAATCTTTCTGCTCTCTGGAAATTCAATGTTTTAAGCCCGGATGATAAATTTACCGTGAAAGGAAGATTGTCGGGACTTCCGGCTGATAAGGTAAATATGTTTATCAAACCGTATTTACGGGTTTCTGCCGACGGTATGTTTGATGAGGTGGTTTTTAATTATAGGGGAAACAATGACCGGGGTAACGGGACTTTCGGAATGAATTATAAGGATTTGAATCTTACGATTTATAAGAAAGACGGGACGACGGAAAAGAAGTTACTTACCAACCTGGCAAATTTTGTAGTAAAAAGTTCTCAGGATTCTTTAACTACAGGCAATATAAAAGAAGTGGAAAGAAGTAAGGACAAGTCTTTTTTCAATTTCCTCTGGAAAATGACTCTGAGCGGGCTGAAAAGTGCATTGTTGATTTTCTAAATTTGGATTTTTTATATAAAAACATACCGTATGGTATGTTTTTAAATTTGCTGTTTCAAATTTTCCTTTACTTCCCCATACCATTCCTCCCGTAAAATACTCAATACAATACTATCGCGTCTTTTTCCGTTTTCGCACAAAGCATTGCTTCTTAATATGCCTTCCACCTTGCAGCCAATGCTTTTCATGGCATTAATGCTTCTTTCATTAGTGCTGTCTGCACGAAATTCTACCCTTTCCATCTCCATTTTATCAAAAGCAAAATCCAGAAGCAGATATTTGCAGTGTTTGTTCAGTCCGGTTCCCTGAAATTCTTTTCCATACCAGGTATATCCTAATTGTAAAGTCTTATGGTAAAGCTGAATATCATAAAAACGAGTACTTCCTACCAATTTATTTTTTCGTTTGTCAAAAACAATAAACGGATATTCCTTTTTTTCTTTTCTTTGATTCAGGGCAAAGGAAATATATCGTTGCATATTTTCCTTTCCGGCTGTTTCAACCATAGAATACTTCCATAGTTCCGGTTCGTTTTCGGCATACTCCAGTAATAGTTCCCGGTCCGAATCTTTTAACGGACGCAGAAGTGCAGTTTCATCTTCTAAAATATAATCCTGAGTAAAGTCGAAATTCATAATACGGATTCTAAATACTATTAGTTATTTAGCTTATTATATGTTTCTTCCCATTCATTATTCAGGGTTTCTAATTTTTCTTTGTATCCGGAATATTCGCTGAGTTGTTCTTCTGCCGGATTTTTTTCTGAGAAGGACTTTTCCACTTTCTCAATCTGGTCTTCCAGTTTTTCAATTTCTGCTTCCAGCTTGGACAGTTTATTTTCCAAAACTTTTTGTTCTTTCGTTTTGAATTGAACTTCTTTATTCTTGGGAATGTTTTGAGCAGGAACTTCAGGCGTGGATTTAGTGGTAGATTTTTCCAGATCCACTTCCCGCATGGATTCTTTTTTCCGGTAATCCAGATATTCCGTAATTCCTCCTAAAAATTCCTTTACCTCTCCATTTCGGAACTCGAATATTTTATCTGCCAGTCCGTCTAAAAATTCCC
>JAVBRH010000316.1:0-3487 GCA_031548225.1 Apibacter sp. | reverse complement strand
TATCAAAATATGAAAGTTTATTTTATACCGGGTTTAGGGGCCAGTTCCAACTGTTTCAAGTTTATTGATCTGCCTGAAGGGTATGAAAAGGTTTATATTGACTGGTTTACACCCCGGGGAAATGAAACTTTAGAAGAATATACGCATAAAATGGCGGAATCTATTGACAGTTCAGAGCCGTTTATTTTAACAGGGTATTCATTTGGCGGGGTAATAGCCCAGGAGATTAGTAAGTTTTTAAATCCCGAAAAGATCATACTTATTGCCAGTATGAGAAGTTCCGAACAAATTCCTCTCTATTTTAAATTTGTCCGGAGAATAAGACTTGCAAGTTGGTTTCCAATGAGCTTTTTTTCCAATAAAAGTCTGTTTTCTTATGCATTTGCCCGGTCTGTTTACTTTAGAAGTCAAAAGACCAAATGGAAAGAAGGGATTAGAATAGAGGAATATATGTCCCAGCTTAATCCGGTCTATATGAAATGGTCTATAGATGCAATAACGAAATGGAAACCAGCAGGAAAATATGAAAATATATATCAGATACACGGGACTAAAGACCCGGTCTTTCCCTATAAACATATACAGAAAAGCTATAGTTCAAAAAATAAAAAATATCTGGAAACCATTGAAGGAGCCAATCATATTTTGGTACTGGAGAAGCCTAATAAGGTAAATAAAGCCTTTGAAAATATATTATTGGATTTATAAATTTACTATTTTTGGTCAATAAGCAAGAATTATTAGCTATATCATTGATTATGCCGTAAAAAGTATAATTATTTCAAATTTTTTTTGTATTTTTATAGTCATAAACTCAAAATGGAGTTAATAGAAAAAAAAGATTCTTATTTTTTGAATGTAATTATCCGATATTTCTTATTTGTCCGGTAAGTAAAATTTAATCAAACGTATAATAATTTGTTTTTTCTTAAGTTTGCATATTAAATGAAAGTTGTTAGATAATTGTAATTACGAATGAAATTCATCAAATTATTTTTAGTGGTATTAACTTTGTTTTTTTTAAAAGCCTATGGACAACAAAGTATTCCATTCGACCAGCAATACCTGTTATCAGATAAAGTACTGATAAATCCCTCTTACACAGGGGCTACGGACGATATTGTCCTAAAGGCAACCTATCATCAGCAATGGAATAATTTTAATGAGAGTCCCAATACTCAGACTGTGAGCACTCACTTTAATGCGTTTGACAGGGTAGGTCTGGGAGCTTATTTTTTCAGAGATGAGAACGGTCCTATAACGCTGGCAGGACTCAATGTATCAGCGGGGTATCATATTCCCCTGGGGGATGACGATGACAGAACTAAAAGCCAGTTCTCATTCGGTACTTCGTTAAGCTTGTTTTCCCAGTCGTTTGATTATTCCAAACTTAGACCGGAGGATGCCAATGACCCTCTGCTTTATGGAGAGAAATCCATATTTTTACCTTATTTGAATTTAGGTATGTCTTTTGCCTATTCCGGTTTTTTCGGAGGAGTTTCGGTTTTGGATATTCCTTTAGGTAAGAACAAGCCGGTGGTAAACTCGATAGAACCTTCTCCAAGCTGGTACTATTTTAATGTAGGATATGATTGGGAGTTGACAGATTCCTTTTTTATAGAGCCATCTTTTCTTATGTCGCTGAATACAAATTCGGAAAGGATGATGGATTTTAATGTGAAAGCGAAGTATAAGGATGAATATAATGCCTTTGCCGTGGGAGTAAGCTACAGAACAGCTAAAGATTCTCAGGTAAGCGGCGGGTTATCTTTTACTCCTTTCGTACAGGCAGAGCTCGGGAAACTTAGTTTTACTTTCGGGTATAATTTTGGTATAACGGATATTTATAAAGAGGGAGGAGACGGTCTAATGGTGGGACTTGGATATAATATAGATAATTTCATTAATCCCAATGGGTTTAGATATAGGTAGTTGAATATGGAGCATGTTATTTTGGTCAATGAGAATGATGAGATTGTAGGAGAAATGGAGAAACAGGAAGCCCATATTAAAGGATTACTTCACCGGGCTTTTTCTATTTTTATTTTCAATGAGAAAAAAGAACTTTTGTTACAGCAAAGGGCAGAAGTTAAATATCATTCGCCTTTGAAATGGACGAATACCTGTTGCAGCCATCCGAGAAAAGGAGAAACCTATCTTCAGGCAGCTCATCGGAGACTACAGGAAGAACTAGGCTTTGATTGCGAGCTTTCGGAAAAATTTCACTTTATATATAAAGCAGAAGTAGGAGAGGGACTAACTGAACATGAGTTTGACCGGGTTTTTATAGGCCATTACCAGGAAGATATATTCATCAATCCCTCAGAGGTTAAATCTGTGCGATGGATTAGCCTGGAAAGATTGAAAGAAGAAATGCTTCTCTATCCTGAAAATTTTACGGAGTGGTTTAAAATAATTTTTGATCAATACGAGAACCACATCAATTAATTTTCGGATGTAACCAGTATAAAAACACTTTCCCTATTCCATTTTATGTTCAGGAGAACATATCTTTTATTTTTTCAAAGAAAGTTTTATCACTTTTCGTTGGTTTAGGAGAGAAATGCTCATCATCTATCATGGTTTCAAAGAAAGCCTTTTGTTCTCCGGTAAGTTTTCCAGGATTAGGAGTCCAGATATTTACATGGATAAATAAATCACCATATCCGTATCCCTGCATTTGAGGTAAACCTTTTCCTTTTAATCGTAAAATTTTCCCTGACTGGGTGCCGGGCTCTATAGTTATTTTTACTTTTCCAGCTACGGTCGGGATCTCTTTTTTAGTTCCTAAAACCGCTTCTGGTATGGAAACATAAAGTTCATAATGAAGATTATCTCCCTCTCTTTTCAGGTTTTCATCCTCAACTTCCTCAATTACTACAATCAAATCTCCCGGAATACCCCCAAAAGGAGCATCGTTTCCTTTTCCTCTTACTTGTAGCTGAATTCCTTCACGTACTCCGGCCGGTATTTTAATGGAAACTTCTTCTTCCACCTTTATTAATCCCTGATTATTAGCTCCGGGCGGGATGTGATCGGCAACTTTTCCGGTACCTCCACAGGTGTTACAAATCGATTGTGTCTGCATTTGTCCGAAAGGAGTGTTCATTATTCTCCGGGTTTGTCCGGAACCGTGACAGTTAGGACAACTTTTGGAAGTAGCTCCGGGTGCCAGTTTGAATCGTTTAACTTTAATATTTTTTTCTACCCCGTTAATAATTTCTTTCAGGGTAAGAGATAACCGAATTCGTAAGTTGGAGCCCTGAACCTGCTGTGGACGGGAAGAAAAACCTCCGAATCCCCCAAAAGCCCCTCCGAAAATATCTCCAAAATGAGAGAAAATATCCTCCATGCTCATTCCGCCTCCGCCAAATCCACCTCCGGCAGCTCCTCCCACTCCTGCATGACCGAATTGGTCATAGCGGGCCCTTTTTTGAGAATCGCTTAATACCTCATAGGCTTCTGCTGCTTCTTTGAATTTTTCTTC
>JAVBRH010000001.1:0-7339 GCA_031548225.1 Apibacter sp. | reverse complement strand
TTGGAAACAAAACCTTTCAGTCCGAAACTTTGGGCCAGATTAAAAATAAAGGGGCGGAAACCCACTCCCTGAACCCGGCCGGAAATATGAATCTGATGAGTTTTAGTCAATCTTTTCTGTTTTTGTATTTCTTATTTTTTCAACCAGTGTGAGAATTTGTTCGGTCACTACCGGAATTGCCTCTTCCACTTCAGGAGAAAGCTCTAAAAACATAGGTTTCATGGTATCAATGGAAATAGTAAACAGGTAAATCTCCGGCATTTTTTCCAACATAGTCAGAATTTCCATCATATCCTTTAATCCGAAATTATGTCCGCTTAAAGACTGAGGAAAATCCTGGGAAAACTTAGGTTTTAATAAAGTAACGGTTCCCGTTTTTTTCTTGTCCATTGTAGCATCCACCAAAATCACCACTTTATGGCTTTCAAAGTAGGGAATTAAGGTAAAGCCTCCGGTTCCTCCGTCAATAAAACTGATATTGTCGGGAAACCGGGAAGTGTCCAGGTTTTTTATAAAATGGACGCCTACTCCTTCATCTCCCATCAGGTAATTGCCGATCCCTAGAATTAATATATCATTACCCTCGGAATGAAACGAATCAGTCTGATAGGTAAATAATTGTTCTTCCATTAAAAAATATTTTGTAAAATGTAAAAAGTAAAATGTAAGAGATAAAATGTAAAAAGTAAAATGTAAGAGATCTTTACTTTGTCAAAATGACAAATTTCTTTTTACATTTTACTTTTTACAAAACTTTATTTATACTTGTCTTGCATTAGTTCATTTCGTCCTCTTGGTCTATTCTTTCGGATCGTACAAATTTATACCCACTCACCATAGCAGAGGTTTCTCCGCGTCCTTCCAGCCAGTCATGGAAAAATACCAGATATATATGGACAGTAATAAACAGGATAAACACCCACATGGTAGCGTGATGTACCAATCGCACCTTCAGTTCGTCGCCGCCAAAAAGAACGGTTACCCATCCAAACATTTTAGGAAAAAACCAGCTGGAAGTGGGGGCGTACATGGCAAAGCCCGTGCACATCATTATTAAGGCAAGAACAAACATAATCAGATAAGAAAAAGCAGCCATGGAATTATGCCCTACTGCAATATTCTTAAAATCGTATTTCTTCTCATTTTGCAGAAAGATATCATACTTAATCACATGCCACATTTTGGTAAGTCCGCCTTTGTTGAAAGGAAGAAAAACTCTCCAGTTCTCAAATTTATTTCCGGCAAAAGCCCAGTAAATTCTCCAGATCATTACAGCTACCATCGCATAGGCAGAGATAAAATGAGCCATTCTTACATACCCCATCCAAAACACTTGTGAGGCTTCTTTATTGGTTAGAATTGCCGGAGGATCTGCTATGATAAATCCTGTAACGATAAGTACCGTAATAGCCAGGGCATTGATCCAGTGGAAAAACCGGACAGGCAACTGCCAAATATAAGCTCGTTTGTAATTCTTGGTTGATAAAATTGGCATAATTATAGTTTTTAATTACACAGTACAAACAGATATATCATTTATTTCCTGAATAATATCTCCATTTTCATCATATAAGTGAACAGCACAGGCAATACATGGGTCAAACGAGTGAATAGTCCGGATGATTTCCAGAGGTAATTCAGGGTTAGCTACCGGAGTATTAAGCAAAGTGCTTTCGTAAGGTGATCTTTGTCCTTTAGGGTCTCTTGGAGAGGCATTCCAGGTGGAAGGAACTACTTGCTGATAGTTTTCTGTTTTTCCGTCTTTGATCACAATCCAGTGACTTAGTGCTCCTCTTGGAGCTTCTACTAGTCCGACACCTTTTGCCTCAGCAGGCCAGCTGGATGGATTCCATTTTTCCATATTAGCCATCCGGTCATCTCCATTTTTAATGTTGGAGATCAGTTTATCGTAAAATTCTAAATTCCAGTTTGCCACTAATTGACTTTCCAATCCTCTTGCGGCTGTTCTTCCCAAAGTAGAGAATAAAGCGGCTGCCGGAACTTCCAATTTGGAAAGGGTGGAATCTACAATTTCCTTAAACTCAGGTCTTCCGGAAGCATAACCTACCAGCATACGGGCAAGCGGGCCTACCTCCATAGGCTGACCTTTCCATCTCGGAGTTTTGATGAAACTGTATTTTTTTGTTACATCCAGATGCTCGTAAGGAGGCTTCGGTCCGGAATAATTTATTTTAGTCTCTCCGCTCCAAGGCTGTTTTCCGGAATTTCCGTCTCCGGTATAATCGTACCAGGAATTATTTACATATTCCTCTACGGTTTTTAAATCTCTCAAATCCAGGTTATGGATTTTAGATAAGTCTTTATCAAGAATCACCCCTGAAGGGAATTTGAAATTAGCCTGATCTGTATTTCCGTAACCGGCCATCGGGAAGTCTCCGAAAGCCATAAAGTTGTGGAATCCGCCAATAGCTCCCCAATCTTTATAAAAACTGGCAATAGTTAAAAGGTCAGGAAGATATACCTGCTCCACAAACTCTTTTCCCTGAACCAATAATTTTTGAACCAGGGCCAGACGTTCTGCATTTAAACCGCTGGCATCGTCTATGTTGATAGCGCAAGCCATCCCCCCCACTAAGAAATTAGGGTGCGGATTCTTTCCTCCAAAGATCGCATGGATTTTTACAATCTCTTTTTGCCATTCCAGAGCTTCCAGATAGTGAGCTGTAGCCATTAGATTAGCTTCAGGCGGAAGTTTCATGGCCGGGTGTCCCCAATATCCGTTAGCAAAGATTCCTAACTGGCCGCTTTCTACGAATTTCTTTAATCTTTTCTGTAAATCGGAAAAATATCCCGGAGAACTCTTAGGCCAGCTGGAAATGGATTGTGCCAGCTGAGAGGTTTTTACCGGATCTGCACTTAGTCCGCTTACCACATCCACCCAGTCAAAAGCATGAAGATGGTAAAAATGCACCACATGATCATGAAGATACAGGGATCCTAACATAATGTTCCGAACCATTTCCGCATTGGGAGGTACTACAATACCCAAAGCATCTTCCACCGCACGGATGGAAGTAATGGCATGGGTAGCGGTACAAACTCCACACGTTCTCTGTACGAAAGCCCAGATATCTTTTGGATTTCTTCCTTTGACAATATTTTCTAAGCCTCTTACCATAGTAGATGATAAGAAAGCTTCTTTTATAGTTCCATCGGTAATTTCTACTTCGGCTCTCAGGTGACCTTCAATTCTTGTAATCGGGTCAACAACTATTCTTTCTGCCATTTTTTATAAATTTTATCTGGAATTAATCTTCTTTTATTTGTTTTTCATTTTCCACTCCCTTCTCAATCCTTCTCACCAGGTCTTTTCTTTTTGAAACATTGGAAGCTATAGCATGGATACCTACTCCGGCAGCTACAGCGCCTAAAGCAGCTATTCCTATTTTATCTGCATTATCTTCTATATTTCCTCCAATAGCAAGGTCTCTGGAATAGAAACTGTCCGCTGCATCCCAGAAATTATCCGCACTACAGCCCAGGCATCCATGACCGGACTGGATAGGATAACTGATACCTCCATTCCATCTCATATTACCACAGGCGTTATAGGTGCTAGGTCCTTTACATCCGACTTTATACAGGCAGTATCCTCTTTTTGCATTTTCGTCATCAAAAGTTTCGGCGAATAACCCGGCATCAAAATAAGGTCTTCTGTAACAACTGTCGTGAACTCTTTTTGAGTAGAAAGCCTTAGGTCTTTTTTGTTTATCCAGTTCTGGAAGTTTACCGAATGCTATCAGATGCACAATTACCCCGGCCATTACCTCTCCGATTGGAGGGCATCCCGGAACATTGATTATAGGTTTATCTGTAATGATTTTTTCAATAGGTACGGCTCCTGTCGGATTAGGTTTTGCTGCCTGCACACAACCGGTAGTAGCACAACTTCCCCATGCAATGATGGCTTTTGCTCCTGCCGCAGATTCCTTCAAAATTTCAATGGCACTTTTTCCTGCAATACAGCAGTAATTTCCGTTATCTCCCAATGGTACCGACCCTTCCACACAAAGAATATAATTTCCCTTGTGTTTTTCCATAGTGGCGTGTTTTGCTGCCTCAGCCTGATGACCGGATGCTGCCATTAAGGTCAGGGTGTAATCTAAAGAAATCTTATCCAGTATAATATCCGCTACAATAGGATGATCCGAACGGATAAATGACTCACTGCAGCAAGTACACTCCTGAAAATGTTCCCAGATTACAGGTATTCTTGGCGTAGTTTCCAATGCTTTGACAATTTGTCCCAGTGCGGAACTTTGTACTCCCATGTAAGCTCCTATGAAGGCAACGAACTTTAGGAAGTCCCTTCTGGAGTAGCCTTGTTGTTCGATACTTTTATAGTAAGTAGGGATAGTATCGTTTTCCTTTGTCATGATCAATTTCTTTTTTGGATATTTACTAGTATCAAATATATAAAAAGATTTTCCACATTTCAAAATAATAATGAAAAAATAGTAATAAGTAATTATATATTAAGATTGTACGGGATAAAATAAAAGACAAAAACATCTTAAAATCTTAAAAAATAAACCAAAACACATCATCAAATTGTCTTCGTTTCAGTTTAATTTTTATATTTGTGAATAAAATCATTCCAAATGCATGAATTGTCAGTAGTTACTTCTATCCTGAAAATTGCAGAAGAAGAAGTAAAGAAGGCAAAAGGAAAAGATGTAAAGGAAATTACCCTGAAAATAGGGAAACTTTCAGGAGTGGAGTTGGATTCCTTACATTTTGCCTGGGAACAGTGCATGAAAGGAACGGTTTTAGAAAAGGCAGACCTGATTGTAATGGAGCCGGAGGGAAAAGCCCGGTGTGCAGAGTGCAATACCGTTTTTGACCTGGAGAAAATATATGATACCTGCCCGGAATGTCACAGTCCATTCAAGGAAATTATATCAGGCAAAGAATTGAAAATTAAAAAGTTAATAATACATTAAAAGAATCAAATAATATGTGCTCTACATGTGGATGCGGTAGCGATGAAAATGGAGTTACCATTAAAATAATAAACGGAGAAGAAGATCTGGTTCATAATCATGACCACGATCACCACCACCATCACCATCATCATGACCATGAGGTAAGTGTGGTAGATCTGGAAAAAGATATTTTAGCTAAAAACCAGTTAAAAGCAGAGAGAAACCGGGGATATTTTGAAGCATTAAATATTTTCAGTATCAACCTGGTAAGTTCTCCGGGCTCAGGAAAAACAACCCTTTTGGAAAAGACCATTCAGGACTTAAAGGATAAAATTAAACTTTCGGTTATCGAAGGAGATCAGCAAACCAGTAATGATGCAGAGAGGATTCATCAGACCGGAGTTCCTGTAATTCAGATTAACACCGGAAAAGGTTGCCATCTGGACAGTGAAATGATTTCTAAATCCCTGAAATTGTTACAACCTCAACCCAATTCTGTCCTGATGATCGAAAATGTAGGAAACCTGGTTTGTCCTGCTCTGTTCGATTTGGGAGAAAGCATGCGGGTGGTTATTGTTTCCGTAACCGAAGGAGAAGATAAACCGATTAAATATCCGGATATATTTCACGGATCACAGGTTTGTATTATAAATAAAACAGATTTACTTCCTTACTTAAAGTTTGATCTGGAAAAACTGAAGAATTATGCGTTACAGGTAAATCCGCATATAAAATTCTTTGAAGTTTCCGCAACAACAGGACAAGGAATGAATGAATGGTACGAATTTTTACAAAGCAATATAAAATCATAAGTCATGTGTTTAGCTATTCCCGGAAAATTAGAGAAAATAACTTCGGAACTGGATGAAACTTTCCGTATAGGAAATGTTTCTTTTGACGGAATTGTAAAAGAAGTAAACCTGGCTTTGGTACCTGAAGCCAAGATAGGCGATTATATTCTGGTTCATGTGGGCGCTGCTATCGGAATTATAGATGAAGAAGAGGCGAAGCGGACAATGGAAGCCCTGAAACTGATGGGGGAAGATCTGGAACTGAACCCGGAAAATTAGTTTTTTTTGTAAAAAGTAAGAGGTAAAAAGTAAAGAGAAAGAAGTTAGAAATGAAAAATCATCAATTACGATTCTGACCCTATGTCTTACGTCTTATCCCTAAAATCTAAAGATCTTATATCTAATGACTAACATTATCAATCTTCAGCACGGAGGCGGAGGACAGGAAATGAATAAGTTGTTGAATAATGTAATATTTAAACATCTGGGCAATCCTGTTCTTAATGTAAAACACGATGGAGCTTTTCTGAACTTAAGCGGAGCCCTGGCCTTTTCCACAGACAGTTATGTGGTTTCTCCCATTTTTTTTAAAGGAGGAACAATCGGAGAACTTGCAGTAAACGGAACGGTAAATGATTTAGCCATGTGCGGGGCAGAGCCTAAATATCTCTCCCTTTCCTTTATTATTGAAGAAGGTTTTTCTATGGAAGAGTTTGAAAAAATTATTTTATCCATAAAACAGGCTGCGGAAAAAGCCGGAGTATTAATTGTAACCGGAGATACCAAAGTAGTCGAAAGAGGAAAAGGTGATAAAATTTACATTAATACATCCGGAATAGGAGAAGTCCATCCGAAAGCAGATATAAAAACCCGGAATATACAGTCCGGAGATGTTATTCTTGTTAATGCACCGATTGCTTCCCACGGAATGGCTATCATGAGTGAAAGGGAAGGATTACAGTTTGAAAGCGATATTCTGAGCGATACCCGGAATCTGAATTTTACAATAAAAAAACTTATGGACAGGTTTGGAAATCAGATTCATTTTTTACGGGATGCTACCCGCGGAGGACTGGCCTCAGTATTAAACGAAATGGTTTCTGAAGTTGATTTGGGAATCCATCTTTTTGAAGAAAAAATCGTAGTGGAAAATCAGGTAAGAAGCGCCTGTGAAATATTGGGACTGGATCCGGTATATGTAGCCAATGAGGGAGCATTTGTATGTGTCGCAGATCAAAAAATTGCAGAAGAAGTCTTAGCCATGCTCCAATCTGAAAACTCCGGGGCTTCCCAGATCGGTTTTATAACCCCAGAGCACCCTTCCAAGGTAATTATGGAAAGCGCCTTTGGAGGGAAACGGGTGGTAAATCCTCTGGTTGGAGAACAACTGCCGAGAATTTGTTAATCAAAAAACAAACAATTAAACTATACAATTATGAAAACAGGAATTTGTTTACTTTTTTTAAGTTTCAGTACTTTTATTTTCGCACAGGAATCCTACACAAAAATGTTTAAACAGGATACTGCCAGAGTGGAAAAATTATACCGGGACATGGAGGATAAAGACTCGTCTACATACGGAATGGGCGAGGCTATGAAAAA
>JAVBRH010000045.1:0-4093 GCA_031548225.1 Apibacter sp. | reverse complement strand
ACAGTGAAGAAAAGTCCAATTTATTTTAACCGTTATGTCAGGAGGAAAAATAGTTCGTATAGTAGGAGGCAAATTTACCCAGGAATGTGATACCCTTACCTATTACCAAGACAACTTTACTATTAATTCCGGAGGTAAAATACGCCTTACCTGTGATGGGGAAATGATTTACGGAAAACCGGAAGTTCCTCCGGCAGGAAAATATTTCATACGGGGAGAATGGACCTCTGACTGGGAAGGAAATAATAAAATAACCAAAGCCAACCTGGGCGACATTGTATATTTCCAGGTTTATACCCAGGGACTGGAAAAAGGGGAAACGATTACCTTCACTCTTTATGACGATGATGCCGAGTGCCGCTGGATTTGGGATTTATATGCTAAACTTAACAAAGAATGTGAAGATGACAGGGATGAAATTCCTCTTGTCATCTATAACCAGGAAGAACAGACGTATATTTCCCGTACTTCTGAAACAGTAGATGAAAACGGAAAAGTCGTATTGTTCATCGAGCTTACTGATAGTTCTTTTATAAGAAATTTATTGGACAATGAAGAAGACCATGTTGTAGAGTTATATTTTGAATTTACCTGTAAGGAAGAAACTGTCAGGTTGCCTGAAAATACGGATGATTACCTGAAGGTAGGATACAATCCTTATGACAATATTGTGATAAGCCCGGCCTACAAGGGATATAAATTCCCGGAACTTTTTACCCTGAGCGGAAACCGGATAGTTATCTTTCTAAGTGAATCCGAACCGGAGGGAACAGATGTGGCAGGAGCCGCTATAAACATAGGGCAGACCTTGTTGGATGAAACAGAGGTGAAAAACCTCTACCGGAAAACCTACCAGATAGCCGTTCGGGAAGTGGAACACGGCAGGCTGGCAACGAATTATACGGATATTATCAAGACCAGTAAAAGGATTTATAAAACCCGGGTGGTTGAGTATGCCTGGGAGGGAACGGAATTTAAGGTAAAACGGGCGGTAAATTTCGGGTTTAAGAATGCTTTTGTAAATAATGGAAAACTGGTAACGACCAAGGGAATAAACCAACTGGAATATTTTGCCCGTGCAGGGCTCAAAAACCAGGCTCTCCGTTTTTCCGCCAAATTTCTGGAAACGGGAGTACTGGATGTGGCTGCCTTGATCCAAAATGCCGCTGACGGGAAAATAAGTATTTTTCCTCCTATGGATTTGATTATTGATTACACCCTCCAGGAAATAGAAGAAGATATGGAAGAACAATTTTTGGTAGATCTGGAAAATGCCAAACGGAAAGGAGTGGAAGCCCTACAACGTATGGTAAGTAGCGACCAGAGGGCAATAACAAAATTCTATAATCTGGAATTTGTATCGAATGAAACCTTACAAGCGATTTTATCAGGAAAGATCAAGGATTTTATGAAAATCTATGATTATCAACTAAAATACAACGATCGACCAAAAAACAACTATTTATTGATAAGACAAACCGTTCATCCAAAAGAAAATAAAGGAATTTATGTAATCGAATCTATTTTTGTGAGTGATGATTTTATAAAATAAGTAAATTTGATAATTATGAAAAAAGCTATTTTTTTAAGCTTGTTGTTTATTATTTTAAGCTGCTCAACGAAAAATAAATTACCATTAGAGATAAATTCAAAAACCAATAGTGAAGCAACAGTTCAACTTAGAATTGATTACCAGGGGCGTTATGCCCTGACCTTCCCCTCATACCTTATTATAGAAAATATTTCTTCTAATCAAAAGGTAGTAAGAGGGATTAGTTTCAATACATATAGTCAATCATTTTATCCCTATATATATAGAGAGAATGGAGAGAATTATATGTACCCTATCCCGGTACTTGAAAAAAAAGAAAAAATAAATTTCAGGGTAGATATGTTACTGCCTATAGATTCTATACAAACAAAAAAAATATTGGATTATTATCAAATAAAAGAGTATCCGACTCGAAAAAACCTTTTATATCTTTCAACCTATAAAAATTTTATAGGAGATTTAAAAAAAATAAAAATATCTAAAGATTCCACTTTATATAATCAACTATTCAATAAGATAATATTTAGAATTCCTGTAACAAATAAACTTCATGATAAAAAAGCCCGCATACTCAATTACAACTGGAACGATAACAAAACCTATGATGAATTCCCTGATAGTGAAATGGTGGATATTGTGAAATAGAATTTGTCTTAAATATAAAAAAGAGACACTAAAAAGGAACGATTAAGGAACAATATTTAAATAGTATAAAGAATAAATAAAAAAAGAAGGAAAAAAATTTCTGGAAGAACGGAATCTCCATATCTAAAATACGATTTATGAAAAAATTACTTATTATTAGTTTTCTTACTATAGGAATGTTTTTTAAAGCAATGGGATGTGATCCGGCACGGGTTCCCTTTAGTACTTATATTGAAGATTATAAAAAAGGAGAACTGTACTATGTAGTTGAAGGTTACTATTCCGATTCTAAGAACGGTATTTTTTATGTTACTGAAACTTCAGATTCTAGTATACAAATTAATAAGGAATATAAGGTTTATGAATACGGCCCTTTTGGAACAGGATGTGAAATGGGTGAATTGAAAACCTATGCAACCAAAACAGAGGGGAAACGCTACATTCTACTTGTATATAAAGACCGGACTACCCAGGATAAGCTGGTTGTCCCCATCTTCCTGAAAAAAGGAGTAGAAATAAATGGCAATCGTGCAAATTTTTACACCTATGAATATAAAACAGAGGATTTTATTTGTTATTATACCGATTTAGTTAAATTGAAAAAATACCTATTCAAGGGTAGGAACATCTCTTTAAAATGGAAAAAGGAACCCCATCAGTATCAAAATTTTGATTGACCAATTAAAAAAAGTATAAAATAATACACCAGATATCTCAATGAAACTATTCCATACCCAATACAGCCCCGAAGTAGAAGTTATCAGGCACCCCCGGGTTTTTATACTCAGCTGCAATCATTGTTTTTTTCTTAGCTATTATGATTTAACCCAGTGCATGTTTATGGACTCATCTCAAAACTACTGGATATATTCAGAAGGAACATTCACAATAACTGCCCCGAATGGCGTATTATATCCCCAAAAAGGGGATGTTGCCGTCAGTGACACAGGAGAACACACCTATACCCATACTTCCACCCCTGAAGAAGTCATAGAAAAAGCCGAAGAACACTTCTTAGTCTATGCGGTTGAAAAAAAGAAAACTAAAATTCAGCTCGACTTGAACCTCAAAATACAAGACCGGTATCTTACCCTTAACTGAAAATAGGCCTGGCATTACTCTAAATCTAACTACAAAACATACCATACGGTATGGTATGTTTTGTATTGAAGTAGTACTTTAATTAATACTGCCTATTATATTGTTTTTGTTGTGATTTTTTTAGATATAAATAATAATCCTAAGAAGGTCAGTCCGCTGTTGATAATAATAAGTTCCAGTCCTATTTTATATTCCAATGTTTCAGAAACAAGGAGGCGTAGCAAGTAACTGATTACAGGAGCTACGATACAGATTAAAAATATTTTTCCCTGAAGGGGGAGTTCCCTCCGGGTAAATATTCCGAAGGCGAATAAACCTAACAGAGGTCCATAAGTAAATCCCGCCAGATCCATAATCGTATATACTATGGAATCGTTATTGATTTCCTTGAATATGAGAATAAGTATAAGAAAAATAACAGTAAATACCAGGTGAACTTTAATCCGGGTGGATTTTTTCTGTTTTTCGCTCAGGTTTTCCTTTTGAGGCAATCCTAAAATATCTACACAAAAGGAAGAAGTAAGGGAAGTTAAAGCCCCGTCCGCAGAAGGGAACAAGGCGGAAACCAGTCCGATAATAAAAATAATGGCGAGCAATTGAGGGAAATATCCGCCCAATGAAAGGGTAGGGAACAGATTATCTCCCATTATATTCGTGGCAATAACTCCCTCTTCATTTTTGAATCCGAAGATTATTTTTTCAGATATTGAAAGATATTCCGCTCCATGATCCATTGCAAACAGATAAAGAAGTCCACCCATAAATAAGAATAAAAGGTTTACAACCAACAAGACA
>JAVBRH010000311.1:0-2986 GCA_031548225.1 Apibacter sp. | reverse complement strand
TATCAAATGCGTTTTGACCTCCAAAAAGGATTTCCTCTGGTTACCACCAAAAAACTACACCTTCGTTCCATTATCTATGAATTATTATGGTTTCTGAAAGGAGATACCAATATTGAATACCTCAAAGAAAACAAAGTACGTATCTGGGATGAATGGGCAGATGAAAACGGAAACCTGGGACCGGTGTACGGACACCAGTGGAGAAGCTGGGGAACTCCGGACGGAAAACATATCGACCAGATTTCGGAAATCATCAGCCAGATAAAAAACAACCCCGATTCCCGACGAATTATTGTTTCTGCCTGGAATGTAGCAGATATTCCTCTAATGGCTTTGGCTCCCTGCCATGCTCTTTTTCAATTTTATGTGGCAGACGGAAAACTGTCTCTTCAGCTATATCAACGAAGCGCTGACGTATTTTTAGGAGTTCCTTTTAATATAGCCTCTTACGCTTTACTGTTGGAAATGGTTGCACAGGTTTGCAACCTGAAAACAGGTGAGTTTATCCATACTTTTGGAGATGTTCACATCTATAAAAACCATCTGGAACAGGTGAAACTTCAACTGACCCGGGAACCGAGAACACTTCCTTCCCTGAAACTCAATCCTGAAGTAAAAGATATTTTCAGTTTTCAATATGAAGATTTCACCATTGACGGCTATGATCCGCATCCTCATATTAAAGGAGAAGTAGCAGTATAAATATTGAATATAATATAGAAAAATCATGTTTCTAATTAAGCATAATAATGGAGTAACGGATAGTCTCTTCTATACAAACGTTGTGCTCATTATTTTATTGGTCCTGGCATTTAGACTTTTAGTCCTATTCAATTCTAAAAAACAAAAAGCCAGAGATCAAGAGTATGAGCGTACTATAGAAAAGTTGAGTTACTCAGATTCAAATTCTGTACAAGAGCTTTCACAACCTATTTATACTTTTCCAGTTAAACCTACTTTCACACTCCTATGTCTCTTTTTAGTGATTATGGATTTATTTATGCTCACTATTCTCATAGCACACAAAGAAATAGAGCCTTTTGCTGTTTATGCCAAACAACTTATGAAAAATGATGATGCCATTTTATTCATACTTATGGGAGGAATGGCTGTACCATTACTGAGTCTTGTAATCAATCTTTCCTTTCTTAAAACCAGAATAACTGTAATGCCGGTCTTTAAAATCAATAACCAGGAAATCAAACCTTTATATTTTGATCTGAAAAAATCAATAAAAAACACCAATCTTCTTTTTATAGAAACCGATAGACGCTCCTATACTTTTTTTTTGATGACAGAAGAAGAAACCAAATTTAAAAAATTTCCTGACAAAAAATTGATCGAACAGCAAACTGAAGAACTTAACCGGACTTTATCCTTATTACCTGCTTATCTGGAAAATAATGGTGTACAAAGAAAAAACACCGGTTTTCCTTTCCTTAAAATACTACTTATTCATGCGTTGATTTTTGCAATTATAACTATCGGAGTCCTTTTTTCTTTTTTTATATAACCTTTACAGAAATGACACAATTATTCTGTTTTGTTATCATTCAGTTATTAATTAGTATACTTGACCTAATTTTAAGATATAAGTTTTAAGCCATAAAATGTAAGACTAATCTAATAGTCTGCAAACTAATGCCTAATATATAAAATTAGTACATCTGACCTAAATTAGTAATCTTGACCTAGTTTTCAAGATATAAGAAATAAGCTGTAAGAGATAAGATTAATTTAACAGTCTGGGATCTAACATCTAAGATATAAAAAGAAGGCTAAAAGTTATCAGCTTTTGGCCTTCTTTTTACTTATATCTAAACCTAAAACCTGTTATTGAATCCTTAAACCGAATACAAAATATATATCTTCAGTGAAAGGGTTGGCTATAATATTTCCAGAAATAGGAATGCCAAAGGAATCTGTTATTTTTATTTCCTTGGAAGCTCCCAACCGAATCTGTGTAAAATCGAATCCATCCGTCCCATAAACCACACTCGCCCAGGGAGTAAACCCGACAGCCAGATGCAAATCAACCTCTTTTACTGAAAAAGGATAAGAAAGTTCAACATAAGTGGAAAAGGAATTATCTCCATCTGCCTTTTTATTGCCCTCACCCAGAAAAAAAGTATTCCATGAGGCAGTCAGAGGAAATTTTTCCGGAAAAGTATAAGACAGGGAGCCTTCCAGCATGTGTCCTGAATATCCATCTTCCGGAGTACTGAAATAATGAAAGGCTCCTTCCCCGTCCCACCAATAATCTGTGGCCGCAATAGTAAAATTATCTACCGTATAAGAAGCAAAGAAATCCACTTCTTTAAATCCCGAATCCTTACTTGCATTAAAATCAGTAGAACCCCAGGCTCCCAGAGAAAAACCTCCAAGATGTGCGGTCAATGAAGGTTGAATACTAAATCCTGTCTGTCTGAATCCTCTCCATACATAACTGCTTACCGCATCTCCGTATAATTTAACGCTGATTTTATCAATGAACGACTCCGACACCTCCGATTCTGACTGAGCTTTGCTGCTCATCATCGGATTCAGCAACATTCCCATCAAAACAAATCCTAAAAAAATTCTTTTCTTGTTCATAGTATATATTTATTTGAATTTCCTCTTCATTAATTATTGTTTTTCAACAAACACCCCTCATAAAAAATAGAATTATGTGTTAATTTTTAACAAATTTAAAAAATAACCCAATAAAAACAACCATATATTTTATTTTTTTATATATTTTATTCATATACCCCCTGAAAAACATAACATAGTGTAACTTATTTCCAATTTATTGAGATAAACATTCATTATCCGAATAAATACTATTTTATCTTCTCCTTTTTTATTCATATTTTTTGATTATTATCATAATTATACGTAATTTGCCTTTTTAAATACGTTGTTCTATGAAAGTGTTTTGTTCTCTGATTATTTCTTTTGTCTTTACCATTCATTGTTACAGTCAAAGCCCTATTCTGCTGGA
>JAVBRH010000165.1:0-7462 GCA_031548225.1 Apibacter sp. | reverse complement strand
GGGATAAAATTAAAAACTAACAACTATGCTGACCCATTTATCAATTCGTAATTATGCATTGATAGATAGTCTGAATATGGACTTTCCTGCGGGAATGATTACTCTCACGGGAGAAACCGGAACCGGAAAATCCATTATTTTAGGGGCTTTAAAGTTAGTTCTGGGAGAACGTGCCGATTTAAAATCGTTAAAAAATTCACAGGAAAAATGTTTTATTGAAGCTGAGTTTAAACTGGATAAAATTCTTTTTTCCGATTTTTTCACTTCCCACGAACTGGACTTTGATGAAAACAGCATCATACGGAGGGAAATCCTGCCTTCAGGAAAATCACGGGCTTTTATCAATGATTCTCCCGTAACCCTGGATATCCTGCAAAGCCTTTCCCGCCAGTTAATTGATATTCATTCCCAGTTTGAAACTTCCGAACTGTTAAATGAAAAATTCCAGTTAAGCCTCCTTGATTATTTTTCAGGGCTTCAACCGGAATTAAGCACTTATAAAACTATTTTCAACCAATATACTTCCGAAAAAAAAGAATTGCAAAATTTAAAGGAAAAATTGCAATCCGGAACTCAGGACTCGGAATATAACAAGTACCTATTAAATGAACTTGAAGAGGCAGATCTGGATAATCTTTATCTTCCAGAACTGGAAAAAGAGCTCAATCTTATGAAAAATTCGGAATATCTGGCTCAGATGTTATCCGAAACCCGTCAAATCCTGGATCATGAAGAAATAGGAATCTTAACCCAATTACAGGAACTTTCTTCCCGGATAGAAAAAGGAGTCCGGGTTTCCTCAGAACTGGAAAAACTATCGGAAAGAACGGGAAGTATTAAAGCAGAATTACAGGATATTTCTTCGGAACTGGAATCTTTCCTGGAAAAACTGGAATTTAATCTGGCACGGTTTGAAGAATTAACCCAAAGAATTAATTTAGTACATTCCCTTTTACAGAAGCACAAAGTCCCAGATTTAGATGAATTGAAGAAAGTCAGGGATGAACTGGCAAAAAGCACTTCTGACTTATCCAATCTGGAATCCCTGCTCTCAAATTCAGAAAAGAAAATTAATGAATTATCAGAAAAGCTTTCCCAATACTCTGAAAAACTGCACACTGAAAGGATAAAAAATATTCCTGTTCTGGAAAATAAAATACTGGAAGTTCTTTTTCGGCTGGGAATGGAAAAATCGCGGATTAAAATTGAAATTACTCCTTTGGAAGAATTTACTTCCACCGGAACCGATAAAATTTCCACTCTGTTTTCTGCCAATACAGGAATAGAAGTTCAACCGATCGCCAAAGCCATTTCAGGAGGGGAACGCTCCCGGGTAATGCTGGCCATCAAAAAAATCATGGCTGAAAACCAATCCCTCCCCACTCTAATTCTGGATGAAATCGATACCGGAGTTTCCGGGCGAATAGCAAATGAAATGGGAATATTGATGCAGGAAATGGCAAAAACCATGCAGTTACTAGTAATTACTCATCTTCCGCAGGTAGCGGCTAAAGGAAATACCCAGTTTAAAGTGGAAAAGGCTGAATTAGACGGAGAAACTGTCACCCGGGTACGTTTACTGACTCCGGAAGAAAGAATTGAAGAAATAGCCCAGCTTATCAGCGGCTCAAATATCACGGAAACTGCACGAAAACAGGCGATAGAACTTTTCAGACAATAAATTTTTATGCTTTTTCACGAAGGTATAAACCTTTCACTAAAGTTAAAACTAAAATGCCCATTATCCAAACGGATAATGAGCATTTAGAGTTGAATATCTAATCGTGTTATTTAGTAATAATAGTGGGAATACGTGCCTGTACGGTAATAGCTCCCAACTGTCTGTAAGAAATATCTCCCATAGCATAGGCCACATAACTTACAGAGGTATTAACCGGATTTGCTCCGGTAAACAACATACTGTTCAAACGTCCCATAGCTGCTCCGGTAAATGTGGTTCCCTGGAAAATACTGGTAGTGGAAACAGATACCATACCGGTAGCAATAGCGGTGGTAGTTCCGGTACCCAATTGCCCAGAACTGTTGATTCCGGTAACATAAACTCCTTTGGTGGTAACCACCATCATTGCACCACTTCCGTTAGCAAACCTTTGTGCCGCTACATCAAGTATCTCATCTGTAGCTGAATTAAAATTGGGGATGGTTATTTCCGTTGGACTCAATAGGTTTGTACCTCCATTCCCCACACCGCCACCGTTTCCCCATCGGTATACATGTTTTCCATCCTGTGAAATGGCTACTCCATTCGTAGTTCCCATAGCTACTTTCTTAACCGGAAGAGGGGTAGTAATCAATGTCGGAATGCTAACAGCTGTTGTACCTCCGGTCCCTAAACGACCGGCAGTTCCTGTACCCCATACATAGACCTTTCCGGTTACTGATACAGCGGCTACAGAAGCATCGGAAGCTGAAATACTTTGTATATTTTCCACGATATTCAGCTGGGTAAAGGCAGCCAGGGCAGATCCAGTCCCGGAAGCAGTAGCTGTTCCTACACTGTACACTTTACCGCTTTCGGTCAGTACATAAGAATTGGTAGATCCTGCTTCCACATCTATAGCCTTCCCAAAAGTAGTGCCGTCCCCGAATAAGATCACTTTGTTCGGAAGAGCTGTAATACCTGTGGTGGTTCCCAGACCGGTGTAATTACCCGTATTGGTACCCCAGGTATATACATCTCCGATAGCTGTAGCTGCTATGGAGTGTTGATTTCCTGCAGAAACATCTGCCACAGGAGTAGCAAAGGTCAAAAGGAACGACTGGGTATTTCCTGAAGTCCTTCCCACCCCGGTACGCCCGTTGGAGTTATCTCCTGCAACATAAATGGCACGGTCATCCTTTCCGATGGCAAGGGTATGCTGGTACCCAAGGGAGGCCCGTTCTATCTTAAAGTTGGAACCTACACTCAAAACATTGGAGACTACCGTCTGCACTCCCGAACCATCCAGCAGGCAATCCGTCCACCCATCAGTGGTCTTTACCCTGGCACACTGGCCTGATATATCATAAACAAAGGTACCGGCTATGGCATCGGTTCCGTCCGGAGCTGTGACATCACTGATCTGAGCTTCTCTGGGAAGTACTATAGCAGTAGTGTTTCCGTATCCGTTCGGATTGTTGACATCCAGTATCCCCCTCGGATTAGCTCTTCCTATCGCTACCTGAGCCTGAAGGACTCCTGCCAAACAAAGAGTGTTTACTATAAACAGGGATTTTATTTTATTATATTGAAAATTCATTGTGTACGATTTTACTGTGTTAATTTTTTATTTTTTTACGGAACCCATAATCCTCCATCCGGAAGTATTCCCTGTTCCCTGCTCCAGATACCTGTTATCACCGGAACCATATCCTATATTGCTTTTGATAGGATAATCCGGATTTACAGCAGTGGTAATAAATGTATGAGAATAACCTATGGAGCCTCCGGTAAATGTGGTACCACTGAAGATACTGCTTCCCTGGATAGGAATGAAAAAAATGGAGGAGGTCGTGCCGGCTGAATAGGAATAGTAGGGAGCAGTACCGTCATTATCATTCACAATCCCCAGTTTTCCGGGATTACTTCCGTCATAGCGGTTTACCCCGGTTGCGTATACGTTTTTATCGGTAATTACCATACTGGAAGTTCCTCCGTAATTTCCGTTCCTTGTCCTCGCCGCAGCTACACCTATAATATTTTCTCCGACTCCGATAACATTACTGGTATCAAAAAAGGTAGGCCTTTGATAATAAGGATTGCTTCCATTAATGGTTCCGTAAAGAATACCCCAATAATATATTTTATTATCAGTAGTGGCAGCAATCCCATTCCCAATCCCCATAGCCACTTTCTTAAAGGTAATCCCGGCGGGGTTTATCAAAGTAGGGATAGTGGTATAGCCACTGTTGGTTCCGGTTCCTGTACGATACTGTCCGTTTTCCCCCCAGGTATAGAGTTTTCCGTCCTGGTCCAGTACAGCAGCGGTCCTTGCTGCCATAGCAATGTCTTTAATCACCGTTCCGGCAGGAAAAGAGGTTACCTGTGAAGGGGTAAGTGCATAAGGGGTAGAACTCGTAGATCCGTTGGCATTTAATCCGTAATAGCTTCTTCCACAGGTATATACTTTTCCATCTTCGGTTAAAACCAGGGTATTATAATATCCGGCTTCTGCACGGACTACTTTTGAAGCGGTTGGCATGGTTACCTTCTTAGGTGTGGTAGTAGAACCGGAAGAAGTATTCTGGCAGGTCCTTCCGTAGGAATTAGCCCCCCAGGTCCACAGGCTTCCATCCGCCAAAACTGCCAATCCGTGTGCATAACCTGCAGAAACATCCACTGCCGGTTGTCCCAGGATTAGCGACCAGGTCGTGTTTCCGGTTCTTCCTTTTCCGGTTCCGTAATATCCTCCATATCCGGCAGCATATACGGACTGGTCCTCCGCTCCGATAGCCAAGGAAAAATAATATCCGGCAGCAGCCTTAATCATTTTAAAGTCGGTTCCTCCATACAATTTATAGTTTATGTCTGTAGTCAGGCTGGCCTCATCCACAATACAACCGCTCCAGTCTCCTAAAACGGAGGATTTTTTATACCGGATACATTCCTTGCTCATATCATAAACCAAGGTACCCTAGGGAGCCTCTTTTACCGGTACCTGAAATTTGTTGGTTACCGAATTTCCGTCATCATCAACAGAACTAACAGTAATTATCTGAAAAGGGTCATTAGGTACGGTAACAGAAGGAAAATATTTTTGTGCTCCTGCCGGTGTGGTGGGAAGGTACAAGGTATCTACTGCCTGCACCTTGGGCAATACAAGTCCCATTTTACTGGTGCCGGTGGCAGGATTCAAATCCAAAGCTCCCTGCGGATTCTCATTTCCAATTCCCACCTGGGAATAAGAAAAGGCAGTGTACACAAGAGATAATATAAATAGTATTTTTTTCATTTTTCGATTGTTTACAGGTTGTCTAACTATTATTTTTTAATCAGGGTCGGCAAAGGCAACTGACTGAATCCGGTGCTGACAGCTCCCAGCTGGCTATTATCCACTCTTCCCATACCATAGCCATAGCCTCCACTATTATCAACAGAGTCTACAGTTTGAGCCAGAAGACTGTGATCTACCCCCATAGAACTTTGAACAAAGGTAGTCCCGGGATAAATGGCCTGGCTGTATATAGGGTAAAATCCGACGGTAGGTACAGGGGTGTTGGTTGGAGAATACTTGATGGTGGTGGAGGAAGGGAAATATCCTAACCCATACCTTTCCGGGCTGTTATTGCTTCCTGCGGCATATACGTTCTTATCTGTGATAACAATGGACCCGCCTGCTGTTCCACTGGATGCCGGAGTTCCTGAAACAGTAAACCGGGTGGCTGCCACATACATAATAGTCTCTGTAGTAGCATCAAAACCTCCGTTAGTTAATTGTGCAGTAACATCTGCCGGGGTTGAAGTCGGAGTTGCGTTGTTTATCCCCACAGCATACTGGACACCCCAGGCGTACAGGTGCTTACCGTCTGTGCTTACAGCCAGTCCATGATTAGTTCCCATAGCCACCTGTTTTATGGGAATTCCGGAAAGTATCGGTACCGGACCAGTAACTGTACTGGAAGTAGAGCCATTTCCCAGCCTTCCCTGGCTCGGAGTACCCCATACCCATACATTCCCGCTGTTATCCAGGGCAGCACCGGAAAAGGAAGACAGGGCGATATCCTTGATATTGGAAAGTACTGCAATGACTGTAGGAGTGTTTATGGTTCCGCTGGCAGTTCCATTTCCGTTTACTCCCCGGTTGTTAGATCCAAAAACATATACTTTTCCATCATCTCCCAATACAATCGAATTGTCGTAACCTGCTTCTACCCGTACCGGTTTTACTCCTGCAGGAAACTTTACCTGCATGGGAAAGGTAAAATTCGTGGTGGTAGTTTGTCCTGTTTTATAGTTAGCTCCACTTCCCCAGGCCCATAATATCCCACTCTTGGAAATTGCCAGAGCATGGGCATATCCGGCGGAAATATCCATGGCATCCTGAGCCAGCGCAATCTTGAAGGTGGCCGTATTACCGGAAGTGGTACCCAATCCAGTTTGTCCGTTGGCATTGGCCCCTCCGGTATAAACCGCTCCGTCATCCAGACCTATAAACATTGAATACCGGTATCCTGCGGATACTTTTTTTACACGTACGTTCAAACCGCCATATATATCATAATTAAAGTAATTATCCAGCGAATAGTTATCGGCCAGGCAGTCCTGCCAGCCGTTGGCTAATCTGATATGTACACAGCCTACCTTGGTGGAGTCCTGCTTGCCCGCAAAGACTATGGAGCCTTCCACGGCCGGGTTTCCACCGGGGGCTTGTACTACTGAAACGGTATCTACTTTGGGTAATACCAGCCCAACGTTCCTGCTTACGGAGTCGTTGAGGTAATGGGTCCCTTGTAAATGGAGAACTCCTTTAGGAGAAGTAGTTACTCCCTCATCTGAAGTGTTTGCTGCCGGCCGGGTTCCCATTCCCACCTGGCTAAAGCAAAAGGAGGTTAAACATCCGAATAAGATAATAAACATTTTTTTCATTTGTGTGTATTTAAAATTAAATGAGGATCTATAATGTGTTTTTTGTAATTTGCGTTGAATAGTTCCTATTTATAATTGTTTGATCTGTTAATAAAAAATGGATCTATTCTTACATGCATATCCAATTCTAATGCACATAACAACTTTAAAATAATTATTTTATTTTCCTATATTTATATGATTAAATAAGGGGTGCGTGTTTTTTCGATAGTGTTAGTTGAAATATCTGCCCATTGCTGAGCCGGAAATCTGGGGTATGGTTTCAAAATTTGATTTTTTAGTGTTGTTAATACACCGCAAACATAGCCATTTTTTGTAAAAGAATCCACTTTTATTTTTCTTATTTTTGTTATTGTGAACATCTTAGTTTATGATCTATTAAATTTTCTTAGTGTAAAATTACTAATTAACACATTTATAATAAACATTTTATACTAATATTAACTATCTAATACTAAAAGTTTTTATTATTTTCCCAATATGAAGTATTTATTTATTACCATTATTCCCGGAATTCGGGAATATTATAACTTATTTTACCGATTTTTAGGATTTTCAAGTGTATTATAAAAGTGTGAATTCGTTTTAAAAACAGGCTTGCCTGGATTTACAAACAACATTTATATCATATAAACTGAATGGTTTATTTTGAATTAGTTAACTGAAAAATCTGTCTTCATCAGGATGATTTATTTAAATTTTAAAATTTTTTATTTTAATATGTTAAATTTTATGCAAAATCAAATAACCTGGTTTAATCCGCTTACGTTCTTATTCCCATATATTGAGAATAAATATGCTTTTTCCCATTTTTCAGAAACAAATTAATGGGCATTTGTCTTTTTACGATTTAAATAATCTAAATGAGCTAATAAT
>JAVBRH010000313.1:0-6408 GCA_031548225.1 Apibacter sp. | reverse complement strand
AATTGAGGATAACGTAGTAATTCAATCCAATGGAGAGCCTTATAATTTAATGAGAAACATTCCTATTGAAGTTGAAGAAATAGAAGACCTGATGAATTCTGACAGTATAAAATTAACCTAACTACTATCTATCAGGCTTTGTGATCTCATTTTTAAAATAATTTTAAATTTCTATATATGTTTAACTATAAAGAAGTAAAAAGAGTTGAGCGCATCTCTAAAGAAGATTTTTTCAACAATTACTACAAAACACAAACTCCAGTAATAATAGAAAAGCTGACCGAAGACTGGCCGGCTTATAAAAAGTGGAATTTTGATTATATCAGAGAGGTAGCCGGAGATAAAATCGTACCTTTATATAATAACGATCCGGTAAGTGCCGACAAGAAAGTAAATGAGCCCGATGCCAGAATGAAAATGGGTGACTATATCGACCTGCTTCAAAAAGGGCCTACCGATTTGCGGATATTTTTATATAACTTGCTGAAACAGGCTCCTCAGATGCAGGAAGACTTTACTTTTCCTGATCTGGGATTAAACCTTTTCAAAAGTATGCCTATGTTGTTTTTCGGAGGAGCAGGATCCAATGTTTTCATGCACTTTGATATCGATTTAGCCAATATTCTCCATTTCCATTTTGCAGGAGAAAAACAATGTATCCTGATACCCCCGGATGATACCAAATACATGTATAAAATCCCGTATGCAACCATTTGCAGGGAAGATATAGATTTTGATAATCCGGACTTTGAAAAATGGCCGGGATTAAAACGTGTTACCCCGTATAAAGCACACCTGTCACACGGCGAAATGCTTTATATGCCTGAAGGCTGGTGGCATTATATGCAATATCTGACCCCCGGATTTTCTATGAGTCTGCGTTCTCTGGCAAAAAGACCGGCTAATTTTACTAATGCCATGCTGAATCTTTTTGTGAAAAGAAATTACGACAACTATATGAGGAGAAAAAGAGGACAAAAATGGCTTGATTACAAAAATGAACAGGCTATAGTTAATACCAATAAAGTCCTTAGCCTGGTTAAATAAGTCTTTTTTAGAGATATAAAATATACAGCATAACCGGATAAATACAAAATCTTTCTATATAATCACTCTGTGTTTTGTTAGAAATCCCTTGTTTTTTAGGTTGGATGTTTTTAAATAATTCCGTAAATATTTTTTCTAACCTTAAAGAAACGTTAGAAAAATGTTAATAATTTATTCTTTACAATTTAAAAATAAGTAAATTAGCGGAAATTATTCTGATATGTTCATGAAAAGGGCTTTTATACTGACGATAACCAGCCTGTTGTTATCGTCTTTTTTATTTTCACAAAAAAAATACCCCAGTCTTCTATGGGAAATTTCAGGGAACGGATTAAAAGAAAAATCCTATCTCTATGGCACTATGCATGTAAGTGAAAAAATAGCTTTTAACCTGTCTGATATATTTTTTGAGAAGCTCTACTCCGTTAAACAGGTTGCCCTGGAAAGCGATCCTAATTTATGGCTGGATGATTTGAGAGATGAAAAATATGATTACTATTACAGATTTCCTTCTGATGATTATTATGGCAGTCAAGCCTATTTTAAATATACCTCTCTATACCTGACCCCTATACAAACCAGAATTTATGAAGGAGCTTTACAAACAGGTGATTACGTAACCGACGGAATATTATACCGAAGATATGGAGGAAGAATGCAAAACTTTCAGGAAGACACTTATCTGGATATGTTCATATACCGCTCTGCGAAAAAACTGAACAAAAAATTTTATGGACTGGAAGATATTAAGGAATCCCGGAAAAATATGGAAAAAGCCTACCAGTATGATTCTGGTGATTATGACGACCAAAAAACTAAAAGAAGCTGGGCGAAAAAGTTATTAAAAGGCCAGCCTGTCCGTGTAGTTATGAGTGAGGCATACAGAAAACAAGATTTGGATTTAATCGATTCTCTCCAAAAAGCATACTACACACCCAAAAATCTCGAATATTCCCTTTATATAAGAAATGAAAATATGGTAAAGGCTATGGATAGCCTTATGAAAAAAGGCTCTCTTTTTTCTGCCGTAGGAGCAGCTCATTTAGCAGGAAAAAAGGGAATTATAGAAAAACTGAGATCCAGAGGATATATCGTAAAACCTCTTACCGGCCCCTATACGGAAAAAGGAAAAAAACAAAAGGAGAATATTGATAACCTGATTTATGGACGTTCTTTAAGTCTTCAAAACAACTACGACGGATTTTCGATTAAATCTCCGGATAAATTTTTTGATTTTTCCACCAAACAAGCAACTTATCTGGTTTCCATGGATATACCCAACGGAGCTTTTTTATCTTTATACAAATTCAATCACTTTGAATTTTTGAATAAACCGTTCTACCGCTCTTCCGTACAATCCATTGACAGTCTGTTATACCAGAATATTCCCGGAAAAATCCTGACAAAAAAACACATTACCAAAAACGGATATCCGGGTATTGAAATAACGAGCAGAAAAGACAATGATGAATATTTAAACACTCAGATATTTTTAACCCCTTTGGAAACGTATATCTTTAGCCTGAACGGAACTAAAAATTACGAAACCCGGTATAAAGATGCCATCTTTTCCAGTCTAAAATTAAAAAACTATTCCGGTTCTTTTTCAAATTTCACTCCTAAATCCGGAGGATATACCGTTAATTTACCGGATTACCGGATAAGCACCGACAGTCTGGACGCTCCCTTTGTTGTTACTGCTTACGATAAAAACACGGATTCTTATTACTTTATCACGACACAGGTCATGGATGTGATTTCTCCTGAAAAAGAAGAATATGAACTGCAAAGAATCCCTTACGAATTTGCCAGAAACCTGAATATAAAAAACATAGAAACCGAATTAATTAAAGATTCAGTTCCTTATTCAGAATCCAACGCTCCGCTGAATAATAAAACCCTCTACCTGAAAACCATTATAAACGGTGCTGACTATAATCTTATAGGGATTGTTACTAATAATCAGGCAATCCAAACCCGGTTTTTCAATTCATTCAGACTCAACGATTTTATCTCCTGTGAGAAACCGGAAAAATATGAAAATAAAACTGCCGGTTATTCCTTAAACCTGCCATTCAAGCCCAAAAGTACCGAAGATAAAGATGCCCTAATCGATTCTGCTGCCAGTCCTGCTAGTCCTGCCTATGATCCGGATTACAGTTCTATTAATACGGATGTTTCCAGTTATTATAAACTGGAAAACGGACAGAAAATATCTATTTCCTATTATATTCCCGATCTGGAAAGCGATTCATTGCAAACCGAGGAGATTATCAAAGACTTTGTTAAGACCAAATATGAATCCGATTCCTGTATGACTAAAAAAATCCGTTTTATACAGAGCGGACTTTCCGGAAACCAATATCCTTACTCCGATTACCGGATGGAAAATGAGAATAATTCTTCACAGGCATATAAACTAAGGTACTACTATCAGAATGAAAAAATTTATGAAATAAAATACCTGATAAACAAACATCGAGAATACATTAATCCTTCTGCTGAAGAAGCATTCAACAATATTACATTTTTTAAACCGGAAACAGGTAAAACCGATAAGGTGGAAGAAGAAACCGAAGAAAATAATTTGGATGAGGAAGTATTAGGTACCGAATCTGATGAAATCTCGGAAGAAGTGGAAGCCCCGGATTCTAAAGATTTGGATTATCACAATGATGAGTACAAAATAGAACAAGATTCTATAATCTGGACAGCTATCGATAAAAAAAATCAGCCGATACTTAACAAAATGAAAGTAATCTCTCCGGATTACAAGAAAGTGGAAAATTTCATGCTTGCCAGTAAACCGGATTCATTGAATACGGAAATTTTAAGTACAGCTATTCAGGTATTGGATTTTCATGACAAAACCAAAGCCGGTTTCTACGAAAAACTGTATCCTAAATTTAAAAATGACGGAGATTCCCAATTAAATATCCTGACCAAAATTGTTGAGATAGATTCCATAAAAGGAATTAAAAAATGGCTCAGTCTGATGAAAGAAGAGCTTCCCATTCCAAGTTCATCAATGGAAGTGTATAATATTCTTTCCTCCAGCAGTTACGCTTCTAAAAATTCAGAGAATTACATACTGCCTGAAATACTGAAGTATGTAGCTGTTAATGAATACCATACTCCGATAATGGGCTATCTGTCGGACTTAATGAGCGAGGATAAATTAAAGGCCGGACATATTAAAAAATATAAAAAATATTTCCTGAATGAAGCCAAAAATGATTTTAAACGAACACTGATAAATCCTGAATATTCTGATTCTGACTATTATTATTCTGATGAGGGTTATTATCCGGGTTCGTCCAATAATCTTAAAAATTACCTGGACCTATTATCCATTATTGATGATTCTGATTATCATCAGTTGGTAGCTGAAATTAGAAATACTCAAAAACCGGAACTTCTTACCATGCTTGCCGAATTAAAAAAGCCGGTAGAGCTTTCGCAAACAGAATATATTAGCCTGACTAAAGAATCCATTCCGTCCAAAGAGCTGAATAAGGCATATAAGGATAAATTCGGAAAAGATATTTTCGATCCTGAAAAAGATCTGACGGTTGATATGGCCAGAAAAACACTTTTAAGTAATAGTAATTACAACTATTCTTATGAGGGTTCGTCGAAGGATTCCTTAACCCTTAAAGAGGAAAAGACCCTGGTTTACGACACTAAAAAGTACAAAGTATTTTATTTTACCATTACAAAAAATAAATCTTCTGAAGACGCTGACTCTGTAAGCAAAAAAGAAAAAAATAAAAAGGCAGAAAAAGAAGAATACAATGGAACCAACCTTGCTGTCATTGCTTTTGACCTGACAAAAGAAAAAGATGAGGAAGAAAACACATGTTCTGATTATTACAATGATTATAATTATGATTATAGTTCTGGTTATGACTACGATAATAATTACAGTGACTCCTCTTCTTTGGTGAAAATTGTTTATTTATCTACCAGTCTTAGTTATTATGATGAGGAAGACTGGAAGGAATTGGATGAAAACTTTGTGGACTTCCTGAAAAGTAAAGGGCATCCCAGAGCCTCAGAAAAATTTAGTGAACAATATCGCTATGACGATTATCATTATTATTAATAGTCCTAATTATTTTTTGTTTAAACTAAAATAAATGAGTATATTTGGGCAAACAATAATACAAATATGATATCTTTACTTTATATCGGAACTTGGCCTTTTGCTAAATTTGTAGGTTTCTTAATTTTTCTTACCATAGCACTTATTGGGTTTTGGTGTTTAACCTTTCTTATAGGTTTCTTGCCTTACTGGCTTACTTATGGGGTTGCTGAAAACAAAGGGAAAATTAATGCAGATGTAAAACCTGAAGATGTAAGAAGAAAAACCCTTCCTCAACAAGAAGGTGTAGAAGTTGTTTACGTAAAGTAACGGCAAGAATTCCATATAAATACGTGTATACTGCTCCATAGATAATGCTATGTTGTAGTTTATTTTTTCCTTAAATTTACTGGATTTCAGAACTAAAATTCAGTAAGGTTTGTGTCCCTTTTGTCATACAATCCTTCGCTTGTAAAAAGTTTATAAATAATACAGAGATCAAGTTATTACAATTTCAAGAAATAAATGAACACAGCTATACCTAAAATATTAGGACATATCTGGATAGGTCCTTTACCTGCTCCGGTTCAGTGGATGGAAACCTGGAAAGAAAAACATCCTGATTGGAATTATGTTTTATATGATAATGACTTTTTAAATAGTTTTCAATTCAAAACTCATCGTCAAATTGAAGAATATTTAAAACGCGGGGAATATGCTGGTGCAGCAGATTTAATGAGGTATGAAATATTATATGAATATGGCGGACTTATAGCTCCTGCGGATTCCATATGTTATCATAATACTGATGAGCTTTGGAATAAACCTTGTGCTTATACTGTTTATGAAAATGAATTTATAAGAGGTAAATTAGTTTCTCCCATCTTAGCTTGTGAACCAAAAAACGAATTTGTTAAAAGTCTAATAGAGGAACTCATAAAGATAGAACCGGAAAATTTAGATGATGCCTGGAAATCTACGGGAAATTTATTTGTAGCACAAATGATTGAAAAACTATCTCCGGATATTATTGTCTTTCCTTCCCATTATTTTATTCCTGTTCATTTTGAAGGAATAGTTTACAGTGGTAATGACAAAGTTTATGTTAAACAATTATTCGGTTCCTATCATAATTCCTATAATGTAAAAAAAGCAAAGAAAAAAAATATCATATCTAAAATTTTAGACGAGTTATATTACAGGAAGAAAAGGCGCAAAGAAAGAAAAGAAAAGTTACATTACAGAGAAATGGCAAAGGCAAGAGCTAACCAAAGACG
>JAVBRH010000287.1:0-5842 GCA_031548225.1 Apibacter sp. | reverse complement strand
AACAGAATGAAACCCGATAAAAATAAATTTCGCATTGTCATATTATTTTTGTATTTTTATAAGTTAACTCTCAGTGAAACCCGGTAATTTCTTCCGGGCATGGGATAATTTTCTACTATCTCATACCGTTTATCGAAAATATTGTTTATTTCCAGACCGGCTTTTAGTTTTATTTTATCGTTTAAAGCTATTTCTTTGGTTACAGATATATCATGAGTAAACCAGGGACTCTCGTAATTATCAGGTATATTAGCTACTCCGTTGTATCGTTCACCGGTATAGATAAAACTGTAATTCAGATTCCAGCTTTTATATACCAATCCTGCCAGAAAACTTCCGCTGTTCCAGGGAGTATAAGGAATCTGGTCTTTGTAGTAGGAAGTACCGGGAGTCAGATTTTCTGCATCTTCATAAGTGTAAGTTCCCCGTATATTCAGAAGAAGATCTTGAGTTAAAAGGAGGGAAGCCTGGGCAGAAACATCAATTCCCCGTATCTGGACTTTTCCCAGGTTAAGCATGGTCCACCGGAATTGTTGTCCTTTAGGATAGGCAATGATTTTATTCTCCACTTCATTATAATAGCCGTCAACTACCAGGCTTATGTTTCTTATCAATCCGGAGGAAAAGCTTTTATTGTAATCCAAACCTATGTCATATTGGGTGGTATATTCCGGTTTCAGGGTAGAACTTCCTATTTCCGTATAATAGAGGTCATTAAAGGTAGGCATCCGGAAAATGCGTTTATAAAAACCATGGATATGAAAATCATTTCTTTGGAAAGGTTTATAGTTTATAAGGAAGGTGGGAGTATATTCTGCTTTATCAGGAGCCGCTGAAGAGGTCGTAGTGTTTTTAACCGTTTCCTGAACAAAAGTTCCTAGTAGGCTGGCCTGAAATTTAAATCGCTGGAAGCGAAGATAGGTTGCCAGGGCAACGAGTTCCGTATTTCTTTCAGGATAAGCAAATTTTGGAAGGTTGGCATCCATAGAATTGTACTGGTAATCTGCGGATAAAGCAACATCCCAGAACGGAAACAGAGAATATTGCTGGGCAGTGGAGAGATAAAATTCCTGTTGTTTATAGGTGTTATCTATATGCCGGGATACTTCCATTATATGCATTTCATTTTCATATTCTTCATGGTTGTAGAAATGGGTATAATCATAAGCATATTTGGCATTGACCAAGATTTTATATTTGGAAGTAATATCTTTTTGAAAGGAACCCTGGGTAAAGAAATTCCGGTCCCATTGTTTGGCAAACTGATATCGTTCATAAGCATTTTTTATAACAGTTCCTGGGATTCCCCTGTCAGAATCGTAATAATAAGTTTTAAAATTCCATTTACCGTCCGGAAGCTTACCGAACAATCCGGCTTCCGCCTTAAAAGCACTGATGTTTCCATTCTGCCGGATGGCGGTTGTTTCCCAGTCTATAGATCCGTCTTTATTTTTTTTAATCTTCTGGTATTTATATTTTCCGTCCGAATTGACATATTCAACATTTACGGATGAACTGACATTGTCTGAAAGTTTTTGTTCCCACAAAACGGAAGGATTGACAAGTCTAAAGGAGCCGGAACGATAATTTATGCTCAGGTTGGTCTTTTTTTCTTCTGTAAAAACGGGCTTTTTAGTTACCATATAGATACTTCCTGCCGATCCGAAGTCTTTAGCGGATTGAAATATCTGGTCTTTTTGCCCGTTATACAGGGCAACGGATTCCATATTATCCAGAGAAAATTTACCCAGATCAACCGTTCCGTTCTGGGCATTTCCCAGCTCTATTCCATCATAGAAAACTCCCACGTGCTGACTGCCCATTCCGCGAATGTTAACGGTTTTCATCCCGCCGACTCCGCCGTAATCCTTTAACTGAACTCCTGAGAAATACCGGATGGCATCCGCTACCGACACACTATTCAGGTTTTCCAGTTCTTTTCCGGAAAGTTTTTGATAGGGAATGATTTCTTTCTTTTGTCTCCTTCCTATGGTGATTATTTCCTCAAGTTCAGTTATTTTAACACTATCCTTTTGTACCTGGGAAAAAAGCAGGAATGGAAAAATGCTGAAGAGAAAGGCAGTTAAAAAACGTATAGTATTTTTGTTTATATTCATTAGCACTATTAGTCATATTTTTTAGAATACAATTAATAGAATCATGAAAAAACAAAAAAAGCAGTTAAGATACTTTTGGTGTCCTTAGCCTTGTTCCACGAAAGCTATTAACTATATTATCTAATGAATTGGCAGGTTTTCTGACTTACTCCATTTTAAGATATCTTCCCAGGAATCTTCCCAGTGATATTCAGCTCTTAAAACGCTACGGAGATTACAGCAGCGGGCCTGTTTCGGATTTTCACCGAATTCCCTTTTAAGTTTGCAGCTATTTTTTTAACTATAACAGCAAACACCAAGTCGGGGCAAATATAAAAAATTAATTTTACTTCTTCAAAGTTTTTATTAAGTAAATAAAATATCATAGATTTGACTTATGAATATTCAGCTTCCTGAAAAACTTTATTACTCCATAGGAGTAGTGGCACAGGCTTTTAATGTGAACACTTCCCTTATCCGGTTTTGGGAAAAGGAATTTGATATTATAGCTCCTAAAAAGAATAAAAAAGGCGACCGTTTTTTTACTCCTAAGGATGTAGAAAACCTGAAAATCATTTATCATCTGGTAAAAGAGAAGGGATACACATTGGAAGGAGCGAGAACGGTCTTACAAACCCAGACAGGGATTTCTAAAAAAGTGGAATTGATTTCCAGACTGGAAGCGGTCAAGGCTGAATTAATAAAACTAAAGGATTTACTAAGTGATTAAAAAATAAAAATTCAAAACAGAAAACAATATGAAATTACCTAAATTTTTAATGGCAGACAATTCCGATTTTCCGGATGATTTATTTGTTGTACATACCGAATATCCAAGATTCGTTTTGAATGTGGAAGAGGAAGAAGTGGAATGGTTCGATGAACCCGAAGGAGAGGAAGAGGAAATGACCAATGAGATCAATTCTTTAATAAAGCAGGCTTTCGATTTCTGTGATTCGGAAATTGAAAAGTATGAGGAAGACGAGGAGTAAGGTTATTAGACATAAGGTATAAGAGGTAAGATATAAGGGAAATACAAATTAGCTATTAGCCGATAGCCATTTGCCATTAGCATCTACTTATCCTTACATCTTACCCCTTATATCTTATACCTAATGTCTAACATCTAAAAATCCAATGTCTATTTATTAAACTTAATTTAAATATAAAATGAAATACACAGAAGGAATGTTGTCGCCGGGCAGCTTAAAAGATAAAGTTATTATAGTAACGGGAGGAGGAAGCGGACTGGGAAAATCCATGACTAAATATTTTCTGGAATTAGGGGCCAAGGTGGCGATTATTTCCCGGAATCTGGAAAAATTGGAGGTTGCAGCTCAGGAACTGAGAGAGCAAACGAAGGGAGAAGTTTTAACTTATGCCTGTGATGTCAGGGATTATGAAACGGTGGTACAAATGCGGGATGCTGTGATTGCTCATTTCGGAAAAGTGGATGCATTGTTAAACAATGCGGCGGGAAATTTTATTTCACCAACGGAAAGACTTTCAGCCAATGCCTTTGATTCGGTTATTGATATTGTGCTGAAAGGGACAAAAAACTGTACTCTGGCATTGGGAAAATACTGGATTGAAAAGGAACTCCCTGCAACCGTGCTGAATATTGTTACCACTTATTCCTGGACAGGATCTGCGTATGTGGTTCCATCTGCTATGGCAAAAGCGGGAGTTTTGGCAATGACCCGGTCATTGGCGGTGGAATGGGCGAAGTACAAAATCCGGTTCAATGCAATTGCTCCGGGGCCTTTTCCTACAAAAGGTGCTTGGGATCGGCTTCTTCCGGGAGATTTGAAAGATAAATTTGATCTGGCTAAGAAAGTGCCGTTAAAAAGAGTAGGGGAGCATCAGGAATTAGCCAATCTGGCGGCTTATCTGGTTTCCGATTATTCCGCTTACATCAATGGAGAGGTGATTACGATTGACGGGGGAGAATGGTTGTTAGGAGCCGGAGAGTTCAATATGCTGGAACAGGTTCCTAAAGAAATGTGGGATATGCTGGAAGCGATGATTAAGGCTAAGAAAAGTAGTTAGAGGTAAGATAAGGAGTAAGATATAAGAGGTAAGATGTAAGGAGTGAGGAATAAAATTTGAGAATTTAGAAGTACGAAGTTAGAAAAAAGAAAAAGTCTTATGTCTAAAATCGTACTTCGTAAATCGTACTTCTAACTTCGTTATAATATCCCGAACGCGATAAGATTGAAGGTTGCCCAAGGTTATAATACCTGTAATACCTAAAACTCGATTTGTTTTTTACAACCTTATCTTTTATGGTTACAGTCATCAGTTTCTTTTCCGGTTTTTATGTTTTCTCAATAGCCCTTTTGAATTTTATTCGGTACCTTTAGAATAGTTTTATAGTGAAATTGCCTTCTGTAAACTGATATATGTCGGAAGTACCTCCAGTCAGATGGAAAATCCGGTTAAAGGATTTGATAAGAATATTGATAATTAATCGGAAGTTATTTTTTTAATAAATATTTTATATAAAATATGAATTTATTTCCAAAGGGAATTTTACCCAATGAGTTATCTTTTTGTAGTTCTTTGATGAAATGAATTATTCCCTGGTTTTTATTTTTTACTTTAAAATAATAATATGTATAACTGTTTTTAAGTTTTGTCAGGTTCTTATATACTGTTTTTTTGTTTCTGTAATTTTCCTGAATTAACTTTAGGGAAATAATAGTGTTTTTACTCTTTTTTAAACTTTCCTGAGAGCTCCATATCCCTACACCTTTTCTGTATACTCCCATTACTTCAGGAATGAATTTGATCTTTCCATTTTCAGCATTATATAAATGGAGTGGATAATCCCCTATAAGAGAATTGAGCATGTAATCAGGATATTTGAACGGGTTTTTAAACAAAACCGAAAGAGTCGGGATATAATTATATTTAGAAAGGTCTTCTATTGTAGAAACTGAATTAACTTCCTCTTTTTTTGGAAATATTTTTTCCAGAATATCATCTTCCCGTATTTCTACTTGATGAAATATAGTGGAAAACTCAGGGTTTTTTTCCATAAAATCTACTTGTTTTTGTAGTTTTAAAGGATCAGTCCAATAATCATCGCCTTCACATATGGCTGTATATTTACTTTTAGCCTGCTTGAGAGAAAAAAGAAAATTAGGCATCATACCCAAGTTTTTTTCATGCTTAAAATATCGGATTAAATCAGCTTTAGGATGATTTTTAAGATATTCCTGAATTATTATATCGGTTTGATCGGGAGAGTTGTCATTGGAAATAATTAATTCAATAGGAAAATTGCATTTTTGCATGAGTATTCCGTCAATGGATTGTTTTATGAACTTTTCATGATTATAAGTGATCATGACAACGCTTACAAGGGGCTTTGGCATGAGTTATAAATTAAGAGGGTCTGATGTTTTGGTTATTTTTGCCGGTGATCCGACCACGGTACAATTATCAGGTACGTCTTTGGTAACCAATGAACCTGCTCCAACAATTACATTCGATCCGATAATAACATCAGGAAATATAATGGAACCCGCTCCGATATAAGAAAAATCTCCTATTTCACATCTTCCTAATGTAATGACATTAGGAGAGATTTGGACAAAATTTCCGACTTGGCAATCATGTGTGATAATGGAATTGTAATAAATTATTGTGCCTTGTCCTATATTTGCGGAGTTTGAAATGGCTACTCCTGATAGAATATTACATCCGTCCCCGATATGAATATCAAATGTTCCCATATTTAT
>JAVBRH010000035.1:0-5862 GCA_031548225.1 Apibacter sp. | reverse complement strand
AATCAAGGATGTAATTATTCGCGGAGGAGAAAATATTTCTCCAAGGGAAATAGAAGAATTTCTTCATACCTGCCCGGCAATCGAGGACGTACATGTAATCGGAGTTCCAAGTGAGAACTTTGGAGAGGAAATTATGGCATGGGTTAAAATAAAGAATGACGAAGTAGCGGATTCTGAAGATTTGGTACGTTTTTGTAAAGACCAGATTGCACATTATAAAATCCCTAAATACTGGAAATTTGTAAGCACTTTCCCGGCAACCATTACCGGTAAGATACGGAAAGTAGAAATGAGGGAGATTTCGGTTAAAGAACTGGGATTGGAAAATTTACTGAAAGTAAAAACTTCGTACTCAGATAGTAAAAAGGATCCGGAAAATTCCCGGATCCTTAAATAAATAAAACCACAAGACCTGCCATTACGTATCATAAAATGGGAACAGGTCTTTTATCTTTATCAATGGCAACAAAGGTAAATTCACCACTGATTGCTTTTTCACGGTTATCGAAATACATTTGTTCTATAAATATTTCCACACTTACTTTTAAACTGGTATTCCCCAGATAGGTTACTTTTCCTATTAATTCTACAATGGTTCCTCCCGGAATGGATTTTTTAAAATCTATTTTGTCACTGCTGACAGTTACTACTTGTTTATGGCAAAAACGGGTAGCTGTAATGAAAGCCACTTCGTCCATCCACTGCATAGCTGTTCCGCCGAATAATGTGTCGTAATGATTGGTAGTACTTGGAAAAACGGCTTTAAATATCCGAGATTCAGAAGCTCGTTTTCTTTCTTCAATAGTCATATTTCAAATTTTTTAATTAATTATAGAATTAGTTAAAAAATTCTTTGCAAAAACTTCACAATGCTCTAAAGCTATATAAAAACAGGAGTTGGAAAAATTTTTCGTCACAAAAACGAATAATTAGTAAAATTTCAAACCTGACTTATATGCTTTTTATAGTCGCGAAAGCATCGTCAATTCAAAATAGGCAGGTCTCCTGGCTTGTAACATTTTACCATCCTTCTCACCTTTTGGCAATGGAATTTTTGGCAAAACTTTCACGTCACTTACAGTTGCGCGTCAGCTCATGATTTACACATGATTCCCTATTAGCCTGCAATGCAGGACCTAATTTGGTTGATAAAGAAATTAAAGAAAGAACTTGTTTGTCAAATATAAGAAAAATATATTTAAGTAACTTATTTCACTTCATATTCTAACCGGATAGTAATATTGGCGGTTTTATTTTTTGCGGAGGTATTGAAAGTTCCTCCCCAGGAATAATCTTCATCGGAAGAATTTTGTGCGGTAATCTGGAAAACTCCCATTGTGGCTTTTTTTAGTTTTCCTAATTTTCCTCCTGAATTTTCAGCTATTTCTTCTGCCCTTTTTTTTGCGTCTTTAGTGGCATCTGCGATCATCAGTATCTTTAAGTCTGCCAGCTTTGTGTAATAATAAGAAGGAGCCCGCGAGGAAAGCTCTACTCCGCTGTTAATCAGCTCTGTAATTTGGCGGGAAAGATTTTCTACTTTTTCCACATTTTTGGATTCTATGGATACGGATTGGTCTAACTGATATCCGGAAAAAACGGAACGGCTTCCGCCACCTTCATAATTATAATATTCGTATTGCTTGTTGATATCCACTGCCGAGAAAACAATGTCTTTCTCATCAAAGCCTTTGGATAATAAATAATCTTTTATTTTCTTTCTGTCCTGTTCCAATTCTGCATAAGCCTCTTTTAAATCCATACTTTTTTTGGAGAAACTTCCGCTCCAGACAATGAGGTCGGAACCAAAATCTTTAGTCCCCAATCCGGTAACGGCTATGGAGCTGGTTTGATTTCTGTTTTTAAAGGAGGTTCCTAAAAAATAGGCAGCAATAACAACTGCAATGGCAATGATTAGGGTAGGTAACAGAATTTTAGAATCTTTCATGTTTTTGTTTTTTAGTAAAATTAAAATATAGTAATGTTGTTTTGATATTCAAATGTACAAAAAAAGCCGGTTTGTTTTTTTAGTATCTTCTTTTTTTATTTTTTAAATGTTATTAAGATGGGTTAATTTTTAAGAAAGTTTAAATAAAAAAGCTATTCATACCAGATGAATAGCTTTTATTATGGGTTGTAATTTCTGAATTATCTTCTGCTTCCTCCGAAAAATCTGAGTAAAAACAGAAACAGGTTGATAAAGTCCAGATATAAGGCTAAAGCCCCTAAAATAGCTCTTTTGGTGTAACTATCCTGATCTGCTTCCCCTATCTGTGCTCCGATCATTTTAATTTTTTGAGTATCATAGGCAATTAATCCTACAAATACTAAAACTCCCACTATGGAGATGACGAAATCCAGCATACTGTTACGCATAAACAAGTTTACCACCATAGCTAAAATAATTCCAATCAAAGCCATGAACAAGATTCTTCCGAACTTGGTTAAATCGGTTTTGGTAAAATACCCGTAAGCACTCATAATGGCAAAAGTCCCTGCTGTAATAAAGAAAGTAGTAGCAATAGAACTTGCAGTATAAGCAAAGAAAATAAAGGAAAGGGTCATTCCGTTAATAAATGAGTAAAACAGGAAAACAGCAGTTGCCAGCCCTGCAGTCATTTTATTAATGGCAGCGCTTAGTCCGAATACTAAAGCCAGTTCCCCAATAATCAAAGCATAAAATAAGAAGGTAGGTTTTCCGGTTGTGGTATCAATCATTAAATTGATAAGTGCCGGAGAATGTGCGCAAAAATAAGCGGTAAACCCGGTTACTGCAAGAGCAAGGCTCATCCACATATATACTTTGGATATAAAAGTGGCTTGTTGCTTAACAATGGCTTCCTGCTGCAACGGTTGATCTAGTGTATTTTCATATTCCCGATATTCCATTTTTTACGTGTTTAAATTTAAAATAGTTTTTAATTTTCAAATATACAAAATATTGAAATCATGGTTATAGAATCAAAATCTGTTCCAGAATTTTTCAGGAAATTTTGTCATCTTTCCCGGATGTTTCTACCATTTGGAAATTTTATCTACCCGGGTTTGATGTCTCCCTCCTTCAAATTCGGTGGATATAAAAATGTCAACGATTTCCTGGGCGAGTTCTTTGGCAATGAACCGGGCAGGCATGGCAACTACATTGGCATTGTTATGCTGACGGGCAAGCCGGGCAATTTCCGGCTGCCAGCATAGAGCGCACCGAATACCTGCGTGTTTATTTGCAGTTATAGAGACTCCCTGTCCGCTTCCGCAGAAAAGGATTCCATAGTCAAATTCTTTATTTTCCACGGCTATAGCCAATGGGTGTACAAAGTCTGGATAATCTGCACTTTCGGAAGAATATGTCCCGAAGTCGTGAATTTGGTATCCCTTTTCAGTCAGGTATTTGAAAATGTAATTTTTGTATTCAAATCCGGCATGGTCTGCTGCTATGGCTATTCTCATAGGTTATGGGGTTTAAATTTTTGATTCTAAGTTTTTTATACGTTGTAAACTTTCTTCTTTTCCCAGGATTTCCATAATAACCGGAATGTCCGGCCCTTTAAGTTCTCCGACTAAAGCCAGACGCAAGGGCTGCATCACCTTTCCAAAACCGAGTCCGGATTTTTCTACCAATTCATGGATATAATCATGGAGTGCTTTCTTGTTGAAATCCAGGTTTTGCAATCCTGAAATCAGTTGGGAGAGGATTTCCTTCGTATCTTCTTTCACTACTTTTTTGTAGCTTTTTTCATCATATCCGGAAGGAGATATCCAGAAGAAAGAACCGGTTTCCCAGATTTCTTTCACAAAATTTACCCGTTCTTTTAGTAAATTGATGATTCGGGTATCTTTTGAATTGTCGGGAGTGATTCCTTTTTCTTTCAGTATCTGTTGAAAAGAGGGAAGGAGTAGGGGTGCATCGGAAGCAAGAATATATTCATGATTGAACCACTGGGCTTTTTCGGGATTGAATCTTGCTCCGGATTTATGTACTTTTTCAAGTTCAAATTCCTGTATCATTTCTTCTAATGACAGGATTTCTTTATCATCGGCAGGAGACCAGCCCAGCAAGGCAAGCATATTGATGAAAGCCTGAGGCAGATAGCCTTCTTCCCGGTATCCGATGGATGAGGTTCCTTCTTTTTCATTTTTCCAGGCAAGGGGGAAAACGGGAAATCCGGATTTATCTCCGTCCCGTTTGCTTAATTTCCCTTTTCCTTCCGGTTTCAGAATTAAAGGCAAGTGGGCAAATTCAGGAGCTTTCCAGTCAAACGCTTCATATAACAAAATATGTAAAGCCAGTGAAGGGAGCCACTCTTCTCCGCGAATTACATGAGTAATTTCCATGGTGTGGTCGTCTACAATATTGGCAAAATGATAGGTAGGCATTCCGTCGGTTTTTACCAGTACTTTATCATCCAGAGTATTGGTTTCAATGGTGAAGTTTCCCCGTATAATGTCGTTTAAGACCAAAGTTCGGTGTGGAGGAATTTTAAAACGGATCACATAAGGTATTCCGTCTGCTATTTTTTGTTTTACTTCTACAGGACTTAGTTTAAGGCTGTTATTTAATGAGTTCCGGATTTCGTAATTGTAGGAAAACACGTTGCCTTTTGCTTCGTATTCTGTCCGGAGTTTTTCAAGCTCTTCGGGTGTGTCGAATGCGATATATGCATACTCGGTAGCGAGTATTTTTTCAATGTATTGGTTATAAATAGCTCTCCTTTCGGATTGTTTGTAAGGGGCAAATGGGCCTCCTTTTTCCGGGCTTTCATCGGGTTCGAGGTTGCACCATTTCAAAGCTTCGGTTATATATTGTTCGGCTCCTTCAACAAAACGGGCCTGGTCGGTATCTTCTATCCGGAGGATAAATTTCCCATTGTTTTTTTTAGCAAAAAGATAGTTATATAAAGCGGTTCTTACTCCGCCGATGTGTAAGTACCCTGTTGGGCTGGGAGCAAATCGTACCCGGATTTCTGACATAGTATTTAAATTATTATGCAAAAATACTAAAGAAAAAAGGATTTTTTGATAGTTTAGTTGTCGGGGCTTATCAATATTTTTTCTTTGTAGGTTAAACTAATACTATTCAGGAATAAAATTAAATTGGAGGGAGAGTTAAAATAAAGAGGGAAGATGATGAAATCAGGGTTTAAACATTAATTTCCATTATTGTTTTTAGGCAGGATATAAAAACAGGTTTTAGGGTTACTGATAAAATTAATGTGGATCAAAATTTTTATCTAAAAAATGGCATAAAATTTGCAACTTATTCCTCAATCAATTTAAGGTCTATTTTAAATATAATATACTTTAAGTAGAAAATTTATTAACATTAAAATCTTTATTTATGCAAGATCTACTTCAATTTAAAAGATTGTTAACTTTAGGTTTGTTTGTTTTATTTGGGACAAGCAGTTTTTTTGCCCAGCAAAAACCTAAGTCAGCAACAGACTTCACAAAGAAAAAAAACGCAGAAGTCTTAAATCAATTACCTTTTAGCAATAAACAGGATTTTGAAGACGCCCAACGCGGCTTTATTGCTCCTTTATTGAATGATGGTGTGGTGAAGAATGACAAGGGGCAGGTGGTTTATGATGCCCGTCAGTTCAAATTTTCTCTTGATGAAAAATCTCCGGAAACAGTAAATCCGAGTTTATGGAGACAGTCACAGTTAAATGGTATTGCGGGACTCTTTAAAGTTGTGGATGGAATTTATCAGGTTCGAGGTCTGGATATTTCCAATATTACCTTTATTGAGACGAACAAGGGAGTGATTGTGATGGATCCTTTGGTTTCTGCCGAAAATGCAAAAGCAGGATTGGAATTGTATCAGAAAAATCGTCCTAACAGACCGGTTGTTGCTGTTATTTACACTCA
>JAVBRH010000200.1:0-3199 GCA_031548225.1 Apibacter sp. | reverse complement strand
TCCGAAAATCTCAATCCTGTTTCTGCACAGTACATAAATACATGTCTTGCCAACTTTAAGGAATCACAAGCTGATGCCGGCAGTTTTGCTTTTTTCAAATCACTATATTCTTTATCCGATAAGGCTATTTCTCGATGCTTTCCATTTTCAATTTTATATTCAGCAAATGGGTCTTCCAATTTAAACTTTTCTGTTTTGTTAGAGAAACGGAGAACCGTTTTTAAGAGTTTCAACCTTTTGGCAACGGTATTTTGTTTATTGGGTATCGCTCTGTCTTCTCTTAGATATTTAACAAACCGTACAAGAAAATTATAATCGACTTTTTCTATGGTTAGTTCCTTTCTGTATTTTGATTTACAAAAATCAGCCAATACATTTTTTGCAATCCGATGATTGTTTTTTGAGCCTGGTTTCATCTTCTGATATTTCACATAATTATCAAATGCTTCTGAAATAGTCGGATAGACAGTTTCCTTAGTTTTGCTTTTTTGCTCTTCAATAGGTAGCCCTTTCAGAATACGCTTAATATTTTCGAGAGACATTTTTTCCTCCAAAGCCTCCTTTCGTAGCTTGTACTTATTAAACTCACTCAACCTCTCCGATAAGTGATTGTTGATTTTTGCTGAATCCTCGCTTCTTTTATCAACTGATTCGGAACTTTGAACCCAATATTTGGGCTCAATACTTTTTCCTGTAGGTACTCTGTATTGTTTCCCCTCAAAGTAGATTAAAAACTCGATTCTTGCTTTCCCGCTCTTCGTTACTGAATCTTCACGAACGAGCAATTTAATTTCTTTAATCATATCAATTAATTTGTTTGATTTACTCTATAAATAACTCCAGTTGCTTTTTTATCGAAATCAGAAATGTTAATATTTCATTTGATTTTCCTGCTTAGCATGGACTAATTTATATATAATATTTTGATATATAGCTATTTGAATCTTTGTTTTATTTAATAAAGTCGAGAAAATGAAATAAATTAATTGAATATTATCGCAAAATAATTACTTAACCATTTGGTAGTGATTAGAGAATTTGTATCTTTGATTTTCTTATATTCCAAAGTCATGAGGCATATAAAATTATCGGAAACAGAGAAAAAGGAGCTGGCAAGGTTGTACGAAACAAATACGAATGTTGTCGTCAAAAGACGATGCAAGGCTCTACTAATGTCAAACATGGAAATTTATTCCATGCAAGAGATAGTGGATGAAATTGGGATTTGCCGAACCACGCTTTACCATCTTTTCAATCGTTGGGAATCTTCTACCAGTCGGAAGGATAAATTCAAGGCTTTGAGTATTGGGAAAGGTCGGGGAGCAAAACCTAAATTAGATTCGGTAAAAGATGAACTACCTGATTTGATTAAGAAGTACAACGGAAAAACGAATGTTATTCTTCGGGTGCTTGAAGAACAATATGGGATTAAGGTTTGTCGGCTGACTTTGCAAAGGTGGATAAGATAACAGAATCCATAATTTGAGGTTTTTTTTCTTCAAAATGGCGGCTAATAATAATTAAGTAGCCATCAGAGCATCAAATAGAAAAATAAGTATTACATTTGTTATTATTAAATAGTTATCATTATGCAAAAAAAGGTCTCTATTACGCTAAATAGAATTTCTTTCCAAAAGAAAATAGACATTGATTCTTTACAAAAGATTCTTGCCGAGAACCCTTACGATGAAGTTAATGGGATAGGCTTTTCTAAAGCAGAAGTTTTTGAAAATGTTTTGGAATCCGTTTTAATAAAGAGAACTCCAACATCATTACAGGAATTTGACCCTCAGATTGGAGAATTTGTACAACGAAACATCTTTATTTTTGATGAAATTCCATTTTTCATTGACTTAGAAAATGGATTTATATATTCATTTTTGTCTGCAAGTAAATTAAATAAAGTGAAGTCAGAATTGAAGAATTTTGTTTCGGGAAAAATTGTTTATGAGAACTTGGCTTTGAACCCACAAAAGATAATAAATGAACTCATAGCAAATAATTTCGATTGTTCTATCAGTGAGATAGTTGTTAAAAACTTTGTATATTTAAAGGGGGCTCAAGGCAAATATTCTGCTCGAATCCTTGATTCAAAAATAGGACAACAAATAATGGAAGAATACTCGTATGAGATTCAAAAAATAACAGTTGACATATCTTCCAATCTTTATACTGATTTTGCATTAACAATTTCTACAAATAATGCTTTCACTATAAAAAGTGATGAAGATGATTTATTTAACATATTGGATAATCTCAAAAATCAAATAAAATAATATGCCTGAAGATCAAGGAGTAAACGGAACTATATGGAATAAGGAGGCAACAAAGCTATTGTCTTATTTCGGATGGAATACTATTGGGGATTATGATATGGACGTTGAAGGACAAGATGAAAAAAAATATGGTCTGGATACCATAATTAGATACCCAACACCTCTTAAAACAAATGAACAATCAGTAATATTAGAGGCCAAAAGATACGAAACTAACAGTTTTAACAAGTCTAAATTACAAGATTGGATTGATAGATTGGACAAGAAGCTTGTCGAATTAAGAAATTCAGAGAATTTTATAGATAAGTTCCCTGAATTGCAGGATTGTTCTGTATTAGATACTGGAATTATTGCAATTTGGTTTCATGACATACAAAATTATGAAAATTTTCATTCTAAATTTATTGAAACTCTTAAAGAAATAAAGATTTCTAATAGACCACGCAAGATTGGAGTTAATAAAATTTTTATTATTGACAACTCAATAATATTGAAATTATGCTCTTTAAATGCTGCAATCGAATCTTTTCAGAATGGAGATGAATATAAAATTGAATTTTACTACCCTTCAATTTTGATAGAAGATGCCCCACTTGTAAGGCAAAAGGTATTGACTATCGAATATATTTTCTCGAAAGTAATTCTTGCAGAAGCAAAGAAAGGCGAATCAAAAGAAAATTTGGTGTTTTATTTTGGAGAATTAAAAACTGTTGCATTTAGACTCCTCAGAAGCCTTTTAGCAAAATGCTCTTTTCTTGAAAAAGAAAAACCCTTGACTTTATTTATCTATGGGGAAGATATTGAATTCAGAAAAATTGAACCTGATGTAAAGAGAGTTTTTGAAGATATTACATTTAAAATCAGGAGTATGGATAATTTGTATGATTTGCCTGCTTCTATAAAAAATGTCATTCATGAATAAA
>JAVBRH010000269.1:0-3009 GCA_031548225.1 Apibacter sp. | reverse complement strand
ATCATACCATGGGAAGTCTGGCACGGGTTTTAAACATACTGGCCAAACACCAGATAAATATGACTAAAATACAATCGGTTCCTTTAAAAGGTTCGGTTTTTCAATATTCATTTCACGTAAACATCGTATTTGAAGATCAACACGACAACTATTACAAAGCTCTGGAAGAAATGAGAACACAAACGGGATTTTTACATATTTTGGGTGAATATAAAGAACATAAAATCGGGAAATGAGTATTCCTGAATATATCATCATAGGGATAACGCTTCTCGGAGCTGTTATTGGCTATAATAAAGGTTTTTTAAAACAGGTTTCTTCCCTGCTGGGACTGGTAGCAGGATATTTAATTGCCACAGTGTTTTTATCCCAGGCACATCGGCTTCTGGTGGAAAAGGGTATTGTTTCTTCCGAATCTTCTTTGTGGATAAGCTTCTTCCTGACTATCTTACTGGTATTTTTATCTGTTCGGTTTTTATCCGGGTTTATAGAAAAAGTATTAAAGAGCATCGGACTGGATTTCACCAATCAGTTTGGAGGCCTTTTGTTAGGAGCCTTTAAGTGTTTTCTTATTATAATGGTTTTATTCTGTTTTTTACAGGCGTTAGGAATTATTTCAGAAAAAAACAGTTCTTCCAACCTACTGGGTTTTATCTCTTTGTTTAAAACGATATTATTCAACTTTGTTTCTACTAAAACAGCCAGTAGCTAATAGCCAATAGCTTTTAGAAAGAAATTTTTAAGATATCAGATTTCTAATGTCTAAAAACTAAAATCTGATGTTTCAACTTCTAACTTCTTATTTCTAACTTCTCATTATTTTGTACATTTGCAAACTTAACTATACAGTATGTCAGATTTATTACCCAAATTAGAAGCAATCAAGCAGCGGTTTGATGAAGTTTCCGATTTAATCATACAACCGGATGTTATTTCCGATCAGAAAAGATATGCCCAGCTAAATAAAGAGTATAAAGACCTGGGAAAACTGGTGGAAGTGTATCATCGGTATAAAACCTTATTAAATACGGTTTCGGATGCAGATGAAATCATTAGGGAAGGAGGAGATGCCGATATGACAGAACTGGCAAAGGAAGAAAAGAACGAAGCACTTGCCCAAATTCCGGAAATGGAAGATACCATCAAATATATGCTGATTCCTAAAGACCCGGAAGACGATAAAAATATCACGGTTGAATTACGTGCCGGAACAGGAGGCGATGAATCTGCCATTTTTGTGGAAGATATTTTTAGAATGTATTCCATGTATTGGAGGCAAAAAGGCTGGAATTTTGAAATAGCCGATGCTACCGAAGGAAGTGTGAAGGGGTATAAAGAGATGATCGTTAACGTAAGCGGAGAAGGTGCTTATGGAATTATGAAATTCGAATCGGGAGTACACCGCGTACAGAGAGTTCCGGAAACGGAATCTCAGGGAAGGGTACATACTTCCGCCATTACCGTTGCCGTTCTCCCGGAAGCGGAAGAAGTGGATGTGGAAATTAATCCGGCGGATCTGGAATTTCAGACTGCACGGTCGAGCGGGGCAGGAGGTCAGAACGTAAATAAGGTAGAAACCAAAGTTCAATTGTTCCATAAACCCACCGGAATCATGATCCAGTGTCAGGTAGCCCGTTCCCAGCATGCTAACAGGGAAATGGCTCTTCAGATGTTAAGAAACAAATTATACGACATGAAACTTCAGGAACATCTGGATAAAATCTCTTCTCAGCGAAAAACTATGGTTTCCACTGGAGACCGTTCTGCAAAAATCAGAACTTATAACTATCCTCAGGGAAGAGTTACAGATCACCGAATTAATAAATCCATCTATAATCTGGATAACTTTATGAACGGGGATGTAGAGGAAATGATAGAATCTTTGAAAATTGCAGAAAATGCAGAAAAATTAAAAGGACAGGAGAATTAGGATTGTAAAGATTATTAGACACAAGACATTAGATTTTCATTTTCATACGTTCTGAAATAAGTTAGTTGAAAAGATAATTTTTACCTTAAATTTTATTGTTTAAACGATTAAACATAAAATAAAAACTTCAAAAATCACTACTTTTTCATATTTTAAAGCTAATTCTATTATTCGGTTACTCTGTTATTCAATTATTAAAAAGTTTACCTATATTCGTAAGGCTAAAAACGAAATAAGATTATGTTTAAAAATTTGAAAATTCTCTGTTCTTTATTTGCTCTTTTCTTTCTTATGATCATTTCTTCCGCACAGGAAAGAACTTATATTTATGAGTTAGTAAACGGAGATGATAATACTTATTATGTTTTTGCATATGTGACCAATGTGAGAAGCGGGCCGGGAATCAACTTTGAAATTATAGATAAATTAAAATCCGGAGCGGAAGTGCAAATTTCTGAAAAATTCATCCCCGGGCAGAATACTGAAAACTATACGCAAAACAGAATAACCACCTACTGGCTTCCTGTGATTTACCAAAAAGACGGTGAGAAAAAACAGGGTTATCTCTGGCGGGGAAATCTTTCTTTCAATCAAATGCGAAGAGGAGCCACCAAATTTATTTACGGAATCCATGCCATAGAAACTTATACGGAAAAAAGTTATGATGATACTTTCTATGGAAGAAACAAGTACAAAGCCGAACTGAAAATTCTGGTAAATGATAGTCTGGTAGCCCGGAAACCCTTTTTGACAGATGATGAGCAAACTTATACCAAAGGAAATGTTTTCGACAATTTAGGATTAAAAGACATACAAAATATTATCCGTATTGCCTTTTTCGGGGAGGCTTGCGCCATACCCACTTATTATTACTATTTTGCCTGGAATGGTAAAGAAATTTTAGAACTGCCTTCAAGATATATGGTAAGTGATGCAGGTTCTTACTATTATACGGAAAAATTTATCTTTCCTTCGGAAAAAGGAGGAAAACCCGGCAAAATCATTATGAAATCTGTAGAAATGGAAATAAATGAAAATAACACTGCTGCTGAAGATTATATCACAACTAAAAGAACAAC
>JAVBRH010000139.1:0-7574 GCA_031548225.1 Apibacter sp. | reverse complement strand
TATTATTAAGCCGGTCACTAAAGCTATGGGTTTGGGTAAGCAGGTGGAAGCGTACATTTTCCTCAAAGAATATTTTGCCTTCCACAGTAAAAGTTCCTTTCAGGGAGAAAACCCCGTTCTCTTGCAACTGGTCGGCTACCTTTTGCGCTTTCGGGTCGGAGTTTCCTTTCAAAAAGCCGTTGATTAGGTCAAAGTCCTGCGTAAAATTGACTTCTACCAATGGTTCGGCTTTGATATTGGCTTCATACACCAGGCTCATTTTCCTGCTGCTGTTCATATAATAGTACATTCCGGAATTAACGGCTATAGAAGGAGGGATCAGCTCAATATTGTTATCATCCATAAACTTTTTGGCGTGGTTAATCCTTCTTCCGAGCTTTGCTGCTTTGGCCGGAAGGTTACGCCCTCGGGTCAGCCATATCAATATAAGATCTATCGCTATTCCGGCAACCACAAAATAGAGCACCACTCCGCCCGGCAGGTATTTGGCGGAGGTATTTTTGGCAATCAGGTCTATTTCTTTTCCCTCCAGGGATAATTGTTCTCCTGCATTTTCCGCTTTCCGTTCATGAATCAGGTGCATACCGTAGTCAAAGTCCTGGGCCTGATTTAAGATATACTGGTACAGGGTTTTTTCGGTAATCCAGACAGAGGGTATATGGCGCATGACCTTGTAATAGGTAGTGGATGAGATTTCCGTCCATATATCGTCCAGACCGTTCGTCAGCTTCACGGTTTTGTTTCCAAAAAAATAATTCTTTTTGGCCCCTTTGGTCTCGTTTTTTCCCCGTTCATAAAAATTAAACTGGAAATGTCCGATCCAGACCAGGTCGGGATATACTTTCAGGTGAATGGTGGGGCGGGTCTTGTCAGAATAGTAGGCGCAGGTGTTGATATAAAAATAAAAGTTATTGATCAGGCTGGTGTCGGCAGGGTTAAGATAGGTGGTCAGGTAACTCATATAATACTGTGCCAGCCCTTCGGCAGAGCCGGTATAGGAAAACACCGGGTATTTGATTAGATCCGTGTCCTGGGTGGTCACCTTATTCAGGTTAAGGCTGGTATTTTCGCGTATGGTTTTTTTTATGGAATGCTTGTCCTTGCTTTTTCCGCATTGGGTGGTATCTCTTCCTTCGACTTTGATTTCGTACTGTTTGGGCTGGGAAGAGGAGGGGGCAATGGTTTCCAGAATGAGGGGAAGGGCATTGTTCCCGTATATTTCAAAGCGCAGGGTGGTGCGGCGGTTTTCCTGGTGCATCTGCTCGAGTATTTCCTGTGGGGTTCCCAGGGGCTTTTTTTCTTTTTTAAAGGTTTCCACATCGGTGTAGGCGAGCATGGTTTTTCCGTATCCGCGGGCGGAGATGCGCTCTTGAGCCACGCCTTGGGAGACCAGGTAATCCACTGCGGACTGCGCCCGTTTCTCCGAAAGGGTCTGGTTGTAGGCATCGTTTCCCTGGATATCGGTGTGGCCTCCTATTTCTACAGGAATATACGGGCTTTCCTGGAGCCAGCCGACTACCTTATCGAGTATCTTGTAGGAATCAGACCGGAGCTCATACTCATCATACTTGTAATAGATATCTTGCAGGGTAATAAACCGGTCTTTGTCCGATAGCAGAGCCTTCAGGTTCCCTTCATTGAATATTTCCACCGCCCGGTCGTTCTCAAATACCACCAGCCGCGAAAAGCGGCAGGGCTCGTTGTCCCCCGGGTGGGTATTGGGTTTATCCACCGTGGTGGCAGTGCGGTTGGTAGGTTTGGTATAAGGGGGAACAATTTTTATATTTTTGTGTACTTTCAGCAGGAGGGGCTTGTCTGAAATGGAAAAGAGATCCTTTCCGGTATCAAACCCCGGATAGAGGTAAAAGGTAATCAGAGTTCCGGGTGCCTGCTTGCTTTTCATTACCCACCGGGACACATCTACCCAGGTGAGGGATTCCCCGCTCGTCACGGTAAAATTGAAACGGTCTATTCTCCCGTTATTTTCCTTTTTAGGCCCTTCGTACACATCCACCACAAAATGGGAAGTCCCGTCAATCCCTTCGGTGTCCAGCCACAGGTACATTCCCTGGGCGAATTGGAATATAGAGTCGGCAGACGGTTTTCCTTCTTTGGTCAGGCACCATCCGTACCGGGTTACCGCGGGCATGGCGTAACCTGTAAAATAGATTCCGGCTACCCGGCTATAATCCTGATATCCGGAAAGGGAGGCTTCTATATAGTATTTTGTCACTCCGCATAGTTTCTTGGGTATCGTTATTCCGTAAGGCTTTTGGGCATTTTTCCTGGCCGGAGGCTGGTTGAGGGTACGACTCGTGTTTTTCACGTTCTGCAAGAGCCAGAACACATCTCCCGTTTTGCTTTGGGCGGGGGTATCCGGAAGCCACTCCGATATTTCAAAATACACGGTGGTATTTCCGTTTATTTCTATAGTATCTGCGGTGTTTTTAAAACCGGTATCCGATTTTTCTTTTCCGTTCACCACGCGTATTTTTTTTACTCCTTTAGGCATAGGTTGTTTTTTAACATAAGTTCTAAATTATTAAGTATTAAAAGCTATTGACTGTAAAATGTACAAAGTAAAAAGTACGATTGATAACCTTATATCTTTTCTAAAAGCTATTAGCTGATGGCTATCGGCTATTAGTAGAGATTCTTCACTCCGCTTCGCTCTGTTCAGAAAGACAATCCCCCGGCCCGAAGGGAGACTCCCTCCTTCGGAGGGTTGGGAGGAATTGACATCAGGAGGGATCTCTTTATAAAAGCCAGTGGTTTTTAGCAGAGATTCTTCACTTCGTTCAGAAGGACAAACTAACCGCAATAGTGTCATGCTGACGTTAGGAAGCATCTCTTTGGAGCAGGATATTATTTGCTCAGAGGCCGGTTTGAAAATTGTGTTTATAATTTTTTCCATTTTTATTTTTTTCCATCATTCAGGTTTTTTTAGGTACCCATGATTTGGGTATTTTCTCCTTTCAGATTCTGGGATTCTTCTTCGGTTATTTCCCTGGGATCCGCCAGGGGATTGATCTGCATCAGGATATCGGGGTTTACATTCTTGAAGTTCTGCACACAGCCTTCTTCCACCTGTCCGTGGTGGGTAATGGAAATGCAAGGGGTTCCGGCCACAGCACACACGGCGGTGCTTTCTGCCACCAGTATCTTTCCTCCGTTGTCCTCCAGGGTCACTTTTTCATAAAAATCCTTCCACTCCGTGATATTCACTTTGCAGGGGGGCGGGGGATTTCCCATTTTGGAACAGCTTCCGAAGGAGTTGTTCTTCAGGGTGGCGGAGCCGGTTTCTTTGGTGGTGGCTATGAGTTTCTCCGTGCCTTCGCTGTCATTGGCAAATCTTTTGGACTGGGTCTTTACTACAAGGGTGTCAGGAACATTCCCGAAACTGCACATACAGGTGGCACCCTGCACTACTACGTATTTTTCACTCATTCTTTTAGATTTTTAGATTGTAAGATATAAGATATAAGACATAAGATGTAAGGAGTAAGGCTGTCTTTCCGACGCAGGAGGAATCTCTTGCTAAAAGCTATTGGCTGATAGCTATTGGCTGTTAGCAGGAATTCTTCACTTCGCTTTGTTATGTTCAGAAAATTAGGAGTAAGATGTAAGATATAAGACATAAGGAATAAGACGTAAGATTTACGAATTACGATTTTGGATTTACGATTTGAGATGTAAGGTGTAAGATTGTCATTGAGGGATTGTCTTTCCGACGACAAGAGGAATCTCTTGCTAAAAGCTATTGGCTGATAGCTATTGGCTGTTAGCAGGAATTCTTCACTTCGCTTCGCTCTGTTCAAGATGACACAATCCTCCCAAAAGAAGTAAGGGTGTCTTTCTCCCCTTTGGGGTTGGGGGATTTCCTTCGGAGGGATGGGGAGGATATATTCCCAATGCGATAAGATTGAGGGTTGTATAAGGCTATTATACCTTGAATCCGATCGGCGGGGGGATATTTTCAATTTATTTTTACAGGTACTCGGGGAAAAATACATACTCTTTTGTTTTCAGGGTTATTCCGCCAGGAAGGAAAATGGGCCAGGGCCGGGTTTTTCGGGATCTTCTTCTACGATACCTTTCCCAACGACTAATATTCCGTTTTCACGTACTGTTTGTTTTTCCCGGGATTTTCCGGGTTTCGAAATCAGGGAGGCGGTAATGTAGGCTTTCTTTGTTTTTTCCAGCTCCAGATTACATTCCAGATACAGGCCTTCTATCTGGTGACTGAAAGGATCTAAAAAATAGAGCGCCCGGTAGTCTCCCGACTCGGGAACGGATTCCCTTCCGCCGGGTAAGGGAAAAGGATCATCATTTCGGTTGGTATAGTCAAAACGGGTTCTCAAATCCGAAGCTTTGCCTTGTATTTCCAGGCGTATAAGCCGGATATCTTCTTCTTCCACTGCTTCCATCTTTCCCTTTACGGTATATTCGACCGGCCTGATGCCGGGAAAAAGGGGAAAGGTTTTAGTATAAGAGGAAGTTTCTTCCTGTTCTGTCCGGTATATGCCATTGAAAAAGCTTTGTAAAAACCAGTCCTGTTTAAGTGTATTCAGCAGGATTTTGGGATGGCTCAGTCCTCTTCTGCTCCGCTGCATATAATTCTGTATTACTTCTCCGTCATAAAAATTCCGGAGTTTATTTTCCGTTTCTTTCCATCTTCGGAGTATCTGGGTATAATTGGACACTCCGGCTATTTCTCCGTTCTGGTTTAGGCTCAGTTCCAGCGGATAAAGTGCCGAGGCGATTTTTGATCCCAGCCGGGGAGCAATCAGGGTGGGTTCTTCGTTATTGATGTAAAGGTCTTCCCGGTATATGCGCACCTGATTCTGAGGCAGCCATTGCAGGCGAATCAGGTATTTAAGGCTGTCTTTACGGTCGCCTTCAAAGTTGGATACGGTTACTCCATAGGTAAATTCCCCGGATTGAGGCCTCAGGGACAGGGTGGTGAAATTATTTTCCTTCAGATGGGTGAAATCTTCCTGTATGCGGTGTTCTTTGGATTCATACCACAGTTCTTTGAGACGGGAGGGAAGTTTATCTCCTATGAGATTTTCCAGTTCACAGTGGTTATTGTGAAATCTGCGGAGTTCGAAAACACTTAAATCGAGGGACTTTGCAATACTTTCCAGAGTGTCTCCTTTTTGTATTTTATATTTCTTATGGCTTTCAGGCATAAACAGCTAAAATGAGTCAATAATTAATACTTAATAGTTACTATTTATCTAAAAATCCAAATATAGAAATAAACGAAGTAATAAAAAAATATTAGATTTAATAATGTGTATGTTAATTAGTCAATAGATTATAGCTAATAGCTCTTAGCCGATAGATGTAAGGGGTAAGATATAAGATATAAGGAATGAGTTAATGTGCCGATGTGCCAATTAATAACTTCTAAAATCGTAATTCTAACTTAGAAAGAGATTCCTCCTATCGTCGGAAAGACAGGTTTGCGTTTTTTTGCCCTCACGTCAGCATGACAAATTTTACGTTTAGTGTGTCATTCTGAACACAGCGAAGCGGAGTGAGGAATCTCTATTTAGATATAAGGAGTAAGATATAAGATTGTAAGGAATTAATTAGCAAATTAGTAAATTAGCAAATTGGCTCATTTCAATCATTCATAAATCGTACTTCATAAATCGTAAATCCAAAATCATACTTCTAATTTCAGTCACTCAATTATTCAATTATTCAGCTATTAGCAAATTAGTACATCGACAAATAGGCTCATTTCAATCATTCATAAATCGTACTTCGTAAATCCAAAATCGTAAATCATACTTCTAACTTCAGTTACTCAGTTATTCAATTATTCAGTGAAAACGAAGCGGAGTGAAGAATCTCTCTAAATGCTGTCAGCTACTAGCTATCAGCTTTTTCAATACTTAATAGTTATGTCGAACTCAGGTTGGATTAGTAATCTTTTAACCCGCTAATGTATCTGATAATACTCTATAGGTAACCTTTTTTATGAAGTAAATGTTCTATTAAAAGAAGCTTGTAATAAATAATAAAACAGATAGAAAGTGATAATATATATCACTTAAGTCTGTATAGGGAATTATTATCAGATAACTTAGAGCAATAGAAAGACCGCCAATAATTAAACCCGCCAGCGCAAAAATTATTTTATACTTTTTAGCTAAAATAAAGTAAAATAACGGGCTCATAATGAAGTTGAAATTTGCCCTTGCAAAAAAGCCTGCATCTTTTCCATAATGCCAGTGACCCAATTTTATATAATGATCAGCTACAAAGACTACTATTATATTTATAATAAATAAGAAGATAAATATTATAATTCTTTTAGAACTCATGTTAATTTAAGTATCAATTAAAAATTAAATATTTTCTCAAACATTTCGCTCCAATTCTTATTATAATGTTTTATTAACTTTGCATTATAATCACTTTCATATTCTTTACCAAATTTGTTATAGCATAAAATAGTTTTATTTGTGTTTATGCCTGTTTCCAAAAAACAATATTTTACTATACCACCTTCTTGTTTTTCTATCATATCTATTTTCATTCTGGAGATAACCACTAGCGTATTTTTAAATTTGGGTGCATTTTCATTAATATAACTTTTGGTAAAATTAGAATAGAAGAATGTACCCGATTTCATTGTATCAGTTAAAATTTCCTGAACAGATTTTTTATATAAATCTTCATTAGTAACAAAATTAAAATCTTTCTTCTTATTGTTACATGATACAAAGAATGCGAAAATAATTATTGATAAGTATTTAAATTGCTTTACCATCCTTTTCTATTATCGCTTTGATCAATGCTTGTTGAAGCAGTTGGAAAATTTGTTAAATCGTATTTTTTAGATAATTTAATTTTGAGAAACATATTTCCCTGTTTTCAGCATTTCTTTTTTTATTTAAGGGTAGAAAATTGTTTCCATTGAAGGAAAAAACAGGATTAATTAGCGATATCGCTAATGAACTTAATTCTCATAATTCTCAATTCATCCTCAGAATAATCGTTTCCAAATTCATCCAATAAGATAGACATTTTATCGCTTTCCGAATCCATTAAGAAATCAATGATTTCTTCCTGTTGATCTTCATCCAGCATTTTATCCACGTAATAATTGATGTTTAATTTAGTTCCCTGGTATACGATACTTTCCATTTCGCTTAGCAAATCTCCTATGGAAAGGTCTTTGGCTTTTGCAATATCTTCGAAGTCCAGTTTCCTGTCCGTACTCTGTATAATGAACACTTTATGGGAAGATTTATTAGCTACTTGTTTGATAACCAAATCTTCCGGGCGTATGATATCATTCTCTTTTACATATTTGGCAATATATTCCACAAAATCTTTCCCGAATTTCCGGGCTTTTCCTTCACCCACTCCAAAAACATTGGAAAGTTCTTCCAGAGTGGTCGGATATTGCAAAGCCATATCTTCCAGACTGGGATCCTGAAATACGGCAAACGGAGGAATGGAATGTTCTTTAGCTACCTTTTTCCTTATGTCTTTCAGATCGTCAAATAGTTTTTTATCCAGTGCATTTCCACCTCCGGCCGGTTGGATGGCAA
>JAVBRH010000089.1:0-4206 GCA_031548225.1 Apibacter sp. | reverse complement strand
ATCGTTTAATAAAAGCTAGCTGAAATCGTCCGGAATCAAAACTTGTATTCAAATCCTTTGAAGATAAGATATACACGCGGTCGTTGACATGGGAAAAATTAACTGACCAGGTTTCGCTGTTATATCCGGCGGATATCCGGGGGAAAAGAGCGGGATTAAATTCAAATTTTCCTTTAAAGCTATCGTCATCTGTGCCTATATTAACACCTATGGAGAAGGATCCTGTCAAATAAAAGTTTTTCCTGATTATTACTGTATAGGTATAGCCGCCGTTAATTCCTATCTGGTAATTTTGTTCCTGAGTTTTATTGTTTTTCAGAACTAAAGAGCTGTCTGACCGGATTCGGTTGTAGTAAAGTGCGCTTCCCAACTGAAAACTTCCGGCAGATTTGATTTGTTTTTCGCTTTGATTAAACGCTGCTTTGTAAGAGAATTTTTTGTGATTGAACAAGTATTGTCCGAATAATTCAATATGAGTCAGTCTAATATCCGGATAGATAGTATAGGGGTTTTCTTTATCATCTGTGCTTTTATAGAAACCTTTATAATTTTGAGCAAAAACATCAAAAATCCATTTCCTCCCGTAGTGATGAAATTGCAGATCAAAGGTTTGGGTTTTGCCCTTATCTTTATTTCTCATAAAATTAAATCCGTAAGCGACGTTGATGGCTGTGTTTTTATAGGAAGCCCCTATTCCAATCCCTATGGGGTTGTTCGGTTTATAAGTTATTTCTTTATCGGGGTTTGTGTATTCATAGTTAAGAGAGGCGTATTTATCTATGAAGTAAATACGGCCGGAAGCATTTTGTTTAAATGGATAAATATAAGTACTGTCGATCTGTGCATGACCAAAAGCAGATAGGATAATCAGGAATAGTATGATTTTGTATTTCATACTACAGTATATAAAAAATGTTTTTTTTTGTCTTTTTATAATCATTATTGTTAAACGGATTTATTTTAATTATAGTATTTGATAGGGATAAATGTATAAATCTTGTAAGCTAAAGAACTTTAAAATATAATTCTTATATTTAACTGTTAAAATTAGTGAGTTATGAAAAAAATAGTATTGCTTTTTGCTTTTATGGTTTCTTTTTCTGCATATTCTCAGATGAATCCTAATTATAATTTAAATATGCAGGTGCAGCAGAATATGATGAGGACGCACCAACAGATAAGTACACAATTAATGCTTCAGCAACAACAAAGGATGATGTGGGAAAATATGGTGTTGAGCAGCCAGAATAGAATTCAAACTACCGAATCTAAATTAGCGCAAACTCAGAGCAGAATCGAGAAACTTAATCAAAAACTGGAAAAGGAAGAAACCAAATTACAGGAGATGCAGAATAAACTGCAGGAGATAAAAAATGACAATTCGGGAGATGATATTTCGAAAGCGGAAAAACAGGTGGAAAAAACAACCGGAAAAATTGATAAAATCAAGTCTAATCTTGCTTCCCAAAATGATCTGGCAACCACTTATACAAATAAGATAGCAGAAGAGCAGGCAGCTTTGGAGAAAGCCAAGGAAGAAAGAGAAAAAGCAAAAGAGAAAGAGAAGGAAGAAAAACAGAAAAAGAAAGAGGAAAAACAAAAGAAAAAAGCAGGGTAAATTAATGGGTTATTTTTTGTTTAAGAGAGGGTGGAAATTCAGAATGGTGTGATTATAATTTAATATCTGATATTAGAAAAGAAATATTATAGAAAATAAATATAGGAAATGGAAGAAAATTTTCTCTTAATAAAACAAATATCAGAGATTAAAGAACTTATAAGTGTGGCTTTAATGGGAAAAAGGGATTTTATACCTTTTGAGATTACATACAAAATATCAAATCTTCTATTGAGTTCTAATAATAAGGAAATACTTGAATTTCATTATGATTTAATTAAAAATGAAGCCAACAAAGAGCTTTATTATGATTTAAGAAGCTCCTTCATGGATAGACCCATTGTAGAAGTTGAAGAGTTTCTTTTAAAAAAATATTCAACAGAAACAAATATAACAACAAAGGCAGATATAATACAAATTTTAGGCACATTAGGATCTTCAAAAATTTCACCTATTGCAAAAGTAAATATCAATTCTGAAATTAGAGATATTCGTTATCGGTGCATTATTGTTTTAGGATGGGTGGGAAATAAGAAAGATTTGCCTATACTTAATGAAAGGTTGGTCAACGAACCTGACGATGAATTAAGGGGATATGCAGCAACAGCGATGAGAGAGATTTGGTTCAAAAAAAGAGCTGCCAGTGAAAATATTTTACCTTATTTATACTCAGCCTTAGTAAAAGAAAATTCGGAAGAAACATTAAGTATGATAATTACTGTAATACAAGATTTATTGAAAAGAAGATTTGGCTTGCAGGAAAGAATCAATGAAGGGATTATTACAGGAGACCCTTTAAAAGCAAAAGAAAAAATAATACAAAAATTAGGATTAAAATGAAAGTTTTCTATCAGGATTACGTTATAGACGAGGGTATTGAATCCAATGACCCACGGGAAGCAGATTTATCATTTGCTTTAGAGTTATTTTATGAATTGACAGATGATAAAGATAATTTTTATGGAATAATAGATTCAGAAGAAAGGTGTATCCAGTTTGCCTGGGAAAGTCAGGATAAATGGCTGGTGGATATTCCCAATCCTCCGGATTTTATGAATTATCAAAAGTATGCAGATTATGATGAATGTGTAGATATGATTAAACGGGTATATGAGCTGGGTAAAGTAATACAATTTGAAGGAATGATAAAAGTAGATATAATGAAAGAAACTTTAGATGAAAAGTTAGGGAGTTAGTGAAAACTATTAATTCAGGTACCTCTAAAAATAGAACTTAAAACCAACCTTAGAAATTCATACAATGAAGTATGTTGGATTTATAAAAGAATTGGATAATGTAAGTTTTGCTAAAGAATTTAAAAATTACTTTACAAAAACTAATAAGAACAATCTTGACATTGTGGGATATCTTGAAAAAGGAGTTTTTATTGGTGGATGGATGTGTTATGTCTCTGAGGTGGAAAATATTAAAGTATCAATCGCTCCTTTTGGATATTTTACTGATGGGGAATGGATTTGGCCTGTATATTATCCTTATTATTTGAAAAAATATCAAAATTTTTATGTACCTACAGACCTAATGGAATACATTGCTAAAAATAAAAATAAAGAAATACATTTTACAGAGAGAGAATTAATAGATTTTGAAGATAATTTTTTTCGAGAAAGAGAGTTAGCAGAGGAAAAAGGGGGGAATAATGCAAACAATTGATTGATAAATAAGTTTTCTATAAAATAGATGACAGTATATATTGGAAAAATAAATTGTGAAATTTGCAATAAGGAAATTAAGAATGATGAAGAATATATTCATATTCCGGGTTTTGAAGGTAATGAATTAGCACCTCTTTATGGATTAAGCGGTAAAATAATCCATAAAAAATGTTTTGATGAACATCCTTTGAGAAAACTTGCTGAGAAAAGAATCAAAGAAATAGAAGAAATTCAAAAAAGACCTGAAATAGATTATATAACAGGGGAAGATCTAAGTTTAGAAAACATAGGGCATCCGGATAATATAGTTAATGTATTTTATTTAACAGATGACCCGGAAAATCCTTTATATAAATACAATGGCATTCTTTTGAATAAAAGAAATTTAAGTAAATGGGAGGAATACCCTACTTTCTTAAAATTACTGGAAGAATTGGATGAATCCGGAACATGGAAAGGAAATACCCTGAAAATAGTAATCAGTCATTTAACTTCTCCGGAAAAAGCTCCTTTTAGTAAAGAATTTTTAGCTAAAATGAAAGAAAAATATCCCGATAAATTTAAATAGTTGAGAATTAAAAAATTATTTTATCCGGATAACGGAATAACTATACTGGTAGTTAACAGAAAAGAATATTTCTCCATTGCTTCTAAAAACAGGGAATGGGAAATTTATCTTAATGGAAGAATTTATAAAAAGTTAGAAGATTTAAATGAATTATCTCTATTAACTCAATCAAAGAATTTAGATGAAATTCCACTACAGACGGCAACTCAATTAAATGAGTTAAGGTATATGGATTTAACATTGAATGAAATCGAATTAAAATAATAATAATAAATCACGGTATTTTTTAGATTACAAATCCAAAGAATACCCACCTTATTAAAATTAAAAAGCAGTCATTTGTGATG